>KE354354.1 GCA_000415505.1 Streptomyces afghaniensis 772 | reverse complement strand
GTCATCGCGCCAACGTACGACCTGTCGGCTTCTGAAAGGAGCCCGGCATGCTCCTCGGCACGTGGAACCTGGAGAACCTCTACCGGCCCGGCGGCCCGTTCGGTGCGAAGGACGAGGCCGCGTACCGGGCCAAGCTCGCCGCGGCGGGCGCGAAGGTGCTGGCCGACACGACGGCCTTCCCGGCGGAGTTTCGGCCTGTGCAGGTGGACGACTCGGGGGCGACGGTGACGCGGGCGGGGCGGGGCTTCCTTGCCGTGGAGGTCGTGGAGGTCGGGGACGGGCCGCTGCGGGTGGCCGTCTGCCATCTGAAGTCCAAGCTGCTGTCGTACCCGAACGGCCGGTTCCAGCCGCGCGACGAGGGCGAACGGGCCCGCTACGGCGCCTACGCCCTGTACCGGCGGGCCGCCGAGGCGACGGCCCTGCGCGCCCTCGCCGACGAACTCCTGGACGGCGACGGGCAGGGCAGGGACGTGGCCGTACTGGGCGACCTCAACGACGAGGTACAGGCCGCCACCACACAGATCCTGCTCGGCCCGCCCGGCTCCGAGATCGGCACGCCGGGCCACGAGCAGGCCGACAAGGGCGACGCGACCCGGCTGTGGGACGTGGCCCCGCTCATCCCGCCCGGACAGCGCTACTCCCGCGTCGACTCCGGGCGGCGCGAGCTGATCGACCATGTGCTGGTGAGCCACCGGCTGGTGCACCGGGTGACGGCGGCGGGCACGGGCCTGCCCGGCGAGGGCCCGCCCGGTCTGCCGTCGGTCGGTTCCGACCCGGCGGAGCGGCGGGGCGCGCCCGGGTCGGACCACGCGCCGGTGTGGATACGCGTCGGCTGAGGGCTCAGCTGAGGGATCTGCTGTGGGTCATCCGACGCGGCGCGTCCTGGGCAGCCGCAGCCCCACCCGCTCCCCCGGTCCGGCGAGTTCGCCGAGGAGGGCGGTGAGGCGCTCGGTGTGCTCGGGACCGATCCGTCCGGTGTCGTCGAGGTGGACGGCGCAGGCGGTGGTGGTGTCGACGAGGCGTTCGAGGAGGTCGGCCACCTCGTCCGCGCCCTCGGTGTGCCGGGCGAGGGCGGGCAGTTCGTGCGCGGCCAGGGAGATGGCCGTCCGGGCCTCGGCGAGGGTGCGGTAGGCCTCGCGCCGCAGGGTCCAGCGGGTGGCGCGGTGGTCGGCGGGGGTGACGCCGGGGTCGGAGGGCGTGCCGGGGGTGCCGATGCGCGGGGCGTCGGCCTCGTCGAGGACGTGGGTGAGGTAGGCGTACGCGGCGTCGCTCGCCGCGGCGAGCCGGGCGCGTACTCCCCGCCCCGCTGTCCCGGCATCGGCAGGTGCCCGGTGATCAGCACGATCGCGCAGGCCAGCAGCGTCTCGCCGATCCGCCCCATGGAGGCCTGCGGCTCGCCGCCGACCATGACCAGGGCGAGGACGAGGACCGTGACGACGGCCGTCTGGGCGGCGAAGTGCCGGGTGGCGACCGGGATGAGCGCCCCGCTGAGGGCGACGAGCGCGATGAGCCCTTCGGGCCGGGGCAGGACGGCGGCGAATCCGGCGAAGACGACAGCGCCGAGCACGGTCCCGGCGGCCCGGTTCAGTACCCGCGAGGCCAGCGGCCCCAGGTCCGGCTTGACGAGGAAGACGGCGGTGGCCGGCAGCCAGTACCAGTGCTCGTGCTGCCCGTACCACTGGCCCTGGTGCAGGGCCTGGGCGACCGCCGAACTGGCCCCGAAGCAGAGGGCGACCCGCAGCCCGTACTCGCGTCCGGCGCTGCCGAAGGCGGCGCGCAGCCGGTCCCTGGGGGTGCGGGGCCGGGTGTGCAGATCGCCGCCCCTGCCCTGGTCGAACACCTCGGCCGCGTGCAGGAGGGCGTCGTCGAGGGCGCGCAGGGCGGGCGCCGAGCGGGAGGGCGCGGGCAGCGGCCCGGTGTGGCTGTTGCCGCGCACGGCGGCGGCGAGCCGCCGGGGTCCTTCGGAGGCCCGCTCGGCGACGGCCTCTCCGGCCCACGCGAGCGCGGTGGCGGCCTCGGCGAGGGGCAGGGCGGCGGCGTACTGCGCATGCAGCCGCCGCTCGGCGGAGGAGGAGGCGTACCTCGCAGGCCGGGGCCCGNGAGGGGCTCCTGCGCGTGGTCGAGGGCGGCGGTGAGCGCGGCCCGGCGGCGCATGGCCTCGGGCCCGCCGACGGCGTCGAGGAGCTCGGCGACGGCCTCGTACACGCCGGCGACGGCCTCCCGCTCCCCGTCGAACCGGAAGTCCCCGGCGAACGGAGCCGGGCGTGGGCACCACGAGCCGGAGCACGAGCAGCCATCCGGCGCCCGCGACGTATGCGAGCGCACGCTCCCACCCCGCCTCCGGCAGGGGCATCCCGGCGCCGATCGCCGAGGCGACGAGCAACTGGGTCCCGACGGCGGACGCGACGGGCCCGATCGCGCTGATGCTCCCGGCGACGAGCCCGACGAACGTGAGGAGTACGGTCAGTACGACCGCGCCGGTCTGCTGCCCGGCGTACGTCCCGGCCACGAGCCCCAGGGCACCGCCCAGCGCGGGCACCCCGATCCGCTTGACCGAGGCCCGCCGGCTCCCGGGCCGGTCGTTGATCCCGGCGAGCATGGCGGCGATCGCGGCGACGACCCCGAGCGAGGTACGCCCGACCTGCACGGCCACCAGCAGCAGCGGCCCCGCCGAGAGAGCCCCCCGCGTCACCGCGCTCCAGGGCACCGGCCCCCGCTGAGCGCGCAGGGCGTGCGCGAGCCAGGGCGGCAAGGCGAGATGGGCACGGCGGGACCGGGACACAGGGCTCCTGTCGACTCGTCGAGGGCAGGGGTGGGCCTTCGGGCGACGGTGGCCGGGGCGGGGGTGTGGGTGCCCACAGTAGGCGGGGTTCCTGGAGGAAAGGTTTCCTGAACGTGACGGAGTGCGGGAGAGCCGGGTTCTTTATGAACGCAATCCGGATTCCGCCCCTAAACACATTCTCCGGCACCGCGTCAGCACTTCCGCGGAAGCCTGCGCGGGCCCCGGGCAGAGCCCTGATGCTGGGTGAGTGCTGCCCGGCGAAGTGCTGGCTTGGGGGGGATGAATGCGGCAGACGACCGACGCGCTGTTCCTGGGCAGGCAGGAGGAGCTCGCCAGGATGGGCGGTTGGCTGGACCGAGCGGCGGGCGGCGAGCCCCGGATCGTCGTCATCGACGGTGCCGCCGGGATCGGAAAGACCTCTCTGATCCGTCGCTTTCTCGCCGACAAGGCCCGGGGCTGCCGCGTGGTGACGGCCAGCGGTGAGGAAATGGAGCGGGAACTGGCCTACGGCGTCATCACGCAACTGATGCACTACCTTCCCGAGACGCCCGGTGCGACGCTGCCCGGGACGGCTCACGGGGCGTGTTCCGGCATCGCCGGGCACGACCCCGTCGCCGCGGGGGCCGCGTTCCTGGACGCCCTGGGACGGTTCCACGGCCGGAAGCCGGTGGTCATGGTGATCGACGACATCCACTGGGCGGACACTCCTTCCCTGCATGCCCTCACCTTCGTCCTCCGGCGGCTGCGTGTGGACCGGGTACTGACCGTGCTGGCCACCCGGGACTCGGCCGATCTGCGGCTGCCGCAGGGACTCCACCGGCTGATCAATGACGACACCACGCTCAGGCTGAGCCTCGACGGCCTCCCGGTGCCGGATCTGATGGCGCTGAACGCGTCCCTCGGACCCGCGCCGCTGCCTCGCCGGACCATGGCCAGACTGCGGGACCACACGCAGGGAAACCCTCTGCACGTCAGGGCACTGCTCCAGCAGTTCCCGGCCGACGTCCTCGGCGGCCACTCCGTCCTGCCGGCACCCCGCAGGTACGAGCGGATCATCACCGAGCGACTCGGCGCCTGCGGCCCCGGGGCGCGTCACCTCGTTCAGGCCGCCGCCGTCCTCGGCATGTCCGGCCCCCTCCATCTGGCGGCGGAGCTGGGCGCCGTACCGGAGCCCCTGGGAGCGCTCACCGAGGCGATGGCGTGCGAACTGCTGGACGAGAGCCCGGTGGGCACTCCGCCGCAGGTGGTCTTCCCCCATCCCCTGCTGCGCGCGGCCGTCTACCGCGGGCTGGAGCCGACCGAACGGTCGCGCCTGCACCGCTCGGCCGCCGGACTCGTGCACGAGCCGTGGATCGCACTGCAACACCGGCTGCACGCCGCTGTAGGGCCGGACGCGGAACTCGCCGAGGAACTCGCCCTGTTCGCCGCGCAGCAGTCCGCGAGAGGCGTCTGGTCCGCGGCGGCCTCCGCCGCGATGGCCGCCGCCCGGATGACCGCCGAGCCCGGCCGGCGATCTCGGTGGCTGCTCCGAGGCGCCGAGTACCTGCTGCTCGCCGGAGACGTCAGCCAGGCCGCCGAACTCGAGCAGACCATCCGCGGCATGACTCCCGACGCGGAACAGCACTATGTGCTGGGGCATCTCGCGCTCACCACGGGCCGGCTCCACGAAGCCCGTCGAGAGCTCGCCGCCTGCTGGGACACCTGTGACGCGACCACGGGGACGGAGACGCTCCGCAAAGCGGCCGAGCAGATGGCCTGGCTGTGTCTGATCCAGGGGGACGCGCCGCACATCATCCACTGGGCCCGGCGCGGACTCGACCTGCCCCCGGGCAAGCGGTCGTCCTTCCTGCGCGACTCCCTCGCCATCGGCCTGGCCGTCTCCGGCGACTACGAAGAAGGCATGCGGTCCCTCGCCCACCTGCCGGACGCGGGGCCACGGGACACCCCGGAGCAGTTGGACGGCCTCCTCGCCCGCGGCATGCTGCACCTGTGGAACGGGCAGCTCCGTGAGGCGCGCAGGGACCTGGAGGAAGCCTTCGCCTCCCACCGTCGTGGCGGCCTGCCCTACGCGGCCCTGGTGGCGCTGGGCTTCCTCACGGATGCCGCGTACCGGGCCGGGCAGTGGGACGAAGCCATCGCTCACGGCACCCATGCCGTGTCCCTGGCCGAGGACACCGACCAGATCTCCATCCTCGCCGTGGTGCACGCCATGACCGCATGCCCCCTCGCCGGCCGGGGCGAGTTCCGGGCCGCCGAAGCACACGCCAGAGCGGCGGCCGAGCACGCCCGCGTGCTCGGAGACGTCAACGACTCCGCCTTCGCTGCCACCGCACTCGCTCTGGTCCACACCGCCCGCGGCGATCACGAGGGGGTGATCCGGCAGCTGAACCCCTTCCTGAGCCCGGAGATCGTCCACCGGTACGGCATCGAGGAACCCGGCCTCGTCGGTTGGCGCCCCCTGCTCGCCGAAGCCCTGACCCGCACCGGGCGCACCGAGGAAGCCCACGAGGTGCTCACCCCGTACGAGAGGCGGGCCACCGAGCGGAGCCGGCCCATCGACCAGGCGGCGGCCGCGCGCTGCCGCGGGCTGCTGGAGGAGGCCCGCGGCCACTCCGACGCCGCCGACCGGGCGTTCCGGGACGGTCTACGGCACTGCTCGCAAGGAGAGAGCTGCTGGGAAGAGGCGTTGGTGCGCCTCTCCTACGGCACTTTTCTGCGGCGCTCCGGCCGGCGCAGGGAAGCGGCGGGCGAGCTCGAAGCCGCGCACGGTACCTTCCAGCGGCTCCGGGCCACGCCGTACCTCGAGCGGTGTGCCAGGGAACTGTCCGGGTGCGGACGCGTGACGGTACGTCCTCGGAACGCCGGGCATCCGGTGCTGACCGCACAGGAGCTCACCGTCGCCAGACTGGCCGTGCGGGGAATGACCAACCAGCAGATCGCCCGCGAACTCGTGCTCAGCGTGAAGACCATCGAGTACCACCTCAGCAACAGCTACACCAAGCTCGGCATCACCTCGCGCATGGGGCTGATCGAGCAGCTGGCCCCTGACGCCTGACGACGTGGCGCGGCACAGGCGTCCCGGGGCGCCCGTCCCGCCCTCGCTCACGCCGGCTCGCGCCCCCGGGATTCCCCCGGGTTCGCCCCTGGGGTGCTCCGGGGCTGCTCCTCCGTAGCGTTCCTGCCCACCACACACGAACGATTGGGGGGAAGAGTTGCGTGCCCATGTTTTCGTCTCACGTCTCTTCTGCGTTGTGCTGCTCGCTCCGGCTCTGATGGCCATGGGGGCCTGCAAGGGCAACGAGACACGGGAATCCGGCTCGGCCGGGAACACGTCGAGCGGCGTCTCCTTCCGTACTCCACCGCGCGTGGTGGGGAGTTGGTGCGGGGGAACGGACAAGGCGCCGCACTGGACCTACGTCTTCGGCGGCGACGGGCAGTACGTCCGGCGCAATGCGAGCGGGCAGGGTGACTCCGGGATGGCGCGCTTCGACAGTGCGCAGATGACGCTCATCGTCGACGGCCGGCCCGTCATCTCCTACCCGTGGTCCATGTACTCCGACCCGACCCTGGGCGACCTGCTGTACATCGACGGCTTCAGCTACGTACGGGGGAAGTGCTCATGACCAGCCCGGGGTTGGGCAGGATCACCGGCCGGCGGCTTCGCGCGCCGCTCCTCACGTTCGTGGTGCTGCTGCTTTCCGGCGTCGCTGCCTGTTCGGACGGCGGCACCGGTGAAGGGCCCTCGACGCCCGGCTCACGAACCAGGGCCGCCACGCCCCGGGACCTCGTGGGGGCGTGGGAGAGCGCGGAGCCGGGCAGCAACACCACACTGGCGTACCGGTTCACGGACGAGGGGAAGTACAAGTACTTCGGGATGACCTCGTATCCCATGGGACAGGAGGTCTACCAACTCATCCACGTGGTCGAGGGGACGTACGAGGCCTCGACGGACGCCCTCGTCCTCAAGCCCCACTCCGCGACCCTGACGAGGAAGAACCCCGAGAACCCCGAGCGGGACTTCACGAGCAGCCCCGCCCCGTTCAAGACGGAGCGCTTCGAGTGGAAGATCGCGGATCGGGAACTGTCGCTCATCCGTGAGGACGAAACGCGCTTCACCTTCAGGTGGGTGTCGGGATGACGAGCCCCGCGCCCACCGGCCCGGCCGGCTCGTCTCCGTCCCGGCGGCGGTTCTGTCTGCGCACGCGTGTTCAGTTCGGGCTGATAGCCGCGATCGCGCTGGCGACGCTGCTGGCCACCTGGCAGTTCAAGATGGCCGGGGACTCCTATCAGGACGCGGTCGCCGAGGAACTCAAACTGCACGCGGCGGTGCAGGAGGAGGCCCGGCACGTGTACGCCGACGAGGCACCGCTCGCGTTCAGAGTGGCGGCTGCCACGACCCGGGCCGAAGCGCTCCAGGCGCTCAAGGACGACGGCCGGCTCGCGGCATCGGAGTTCTATCTCGCCGAGCAGGAGGCGGTCAGCCTCCGTCACAGTGCCGCCCCTGAGAGCATCATCGGCACCGATCAGTACCTGGATCCCCGGAAGGGCTACGACGTTCCCCGTCGCCTGGCCCACCAGGAGGAACGGACTCCGGGCGTCTACCGCCTCTCACCGGACAAGACGATGGCGGAGGGCGACAGCTGGGCGGCGTGGGGGCGTGTCTCCCTGGCCGTGGCCGGCGCGGCGATCCTCTCGGCCCTGGTCGCCGCGAGCGTTCTGCGCCCCGAGTCGTGGCGCAACCCGCCATCCACCGGTCGGCCGCGCCGCTTCCTGAGAGGTGTCGACCCCATTCCGCAGCCGGCGACCGCCCCGTGCGCACACCGACGCGGCACCTGGATGCACCTGCTCGTGGTCCTGCTGCTGTTCCTGCTGCCCCTGCTCCAGTTGGCGGCCGCCTCCGGCGAGCAGCGTGCGCAGGCCGAGGCGTCCCGCCAGGCACTCCGGCTCGGAGCCGCCATCGTGGCCAGCGGACAGCGGCAGGCCTTTCTGGCGCAAGCCGTCACCGCGTCCCAGGTCGCCGATATCCATGCGGCGGCCCGCGAAGCCGCGGTCCTCTACCAGGAGGACACTCCTGGCGCAGTACACGAACGGGCCGTCGCCGCAGCCGAGACGCGGCATGCCTCCCGGTTGCGTCTCACGGCGGAGTACATGGGCCGCCCACCCGGCGTCCGCGACGGCGTTTCCTCCGCGTCCGTGGTCGCCCTGCGGGCCCGGCCCGAAGACTGGCCGGAGATGCGGGCCGAGCAGAACCGCCAGAAGGAGGCGGCGGACGCGGCCGGTGATCGAGGCCTGTACCTCGCCGCAGCCACCGCGCTGGCGCTGGTGGCGGAGTTCCTGGCAGCCGCTTTCCTGGAGTCCGGACGCCTGTCGAGAATGGCCTGGCCCACGGCGATCGCCGCGCTCTCACTCGGCGTCACGACGTGGACCATGCTCGGGTGAAGGAGCCTCAGCTGTCGTGTACCGCATCGCGTCCCAGGGGCCGGCGATCAGAGGGCCGACTCCACGGCGCGGGCGAAGAGTGCTTCCGCGTCGGCGGTCGCCCGGGCGAGGAGGTCCGGACTCGCCGTCAGGTTCCCGACCAGTGCGTCCGCTTCATCCAGCCCGGCACGCGCGACGAGGCCCTTCTCGTTCGTGACCCACTCCCCCCGTGCCGCCAGCACCGCGTGCGCCGTCTGGGTCGCGGCGAGGGCGATCGCGCCCGCGACCTGGGTGACGGCGCCTTTCGGGGCGTGGCCCGCCTTCGCATACGCGAGGGTGGCCGTGGCCATGCCGTGCCAGTGGGCCGGGGCGGTCTCGCGCAGGGCCGGCGGGTAGGCCGCGGGGCGCGGCAGTTCGCCCCGCAGCACCTTGTTGATCGCGAGTTCGGCGGCTAGCAGATACGTCGGGATGCCCGCCAGGTGGAACATCAGCGGTTCTACGCGGAAGCGGCCCTCTTCCGCTTCCGCCACCTCATGTTCGACGACGTCGAGATCGCGGTAGTGCACGTCCACGCGCCGGCCGTCGACGGTCAGCCAGGCGCCGCCGTTGAAGACGCCGCCGCCCCACGCGCCGAGTTCGGAGACCTCGCCTTCCCAGCCGACAGCCCGCAGGTCGTCCGGATCGAAGGCGCCCCGGTAGTAGATCGCCAGGTCCCAGTCGCTGTCCGGGCGTTCGGTGCCCTGGGCTCGGGAGCCGCCGAGGGTGACGGCCTTGACGGTCGGGAGGGCGGCGAGGCGGTCGGCGGTCGTGCCGAGGAAGGTCTGGTCCGGGAGGGTGGGCACGGGCACTGCTCCTGGGCGGGCGGGTGACGGGGTCCGGAGAAGCGTAGGGGGACGGCCCGGTCGGGGTGAACCGAAATACGGGTGCGTCCGCGTGCCGGGGCTCGCATGATCGGTGGGTTGCCCTCGGCTGCCGCCCGTAGATCGGAGATCCCCGTGATCCAGCGAGTCACTGTCCCGAGCCTGTTTCCACCGCCCACGTACTCCCACGCCTCCGTCGTGGAGGCCGGCACGAAACTCGCCTTCCTCGCCGGGTCCGTCCCACTGGACGCCGACGGCGAACTCGTCGGCCCCGGGGATCCCGTGCGGCAGGCCGAGCAGGTGATCGACAACCTTCGCGAGCAACTACGCGCCGTCGGCAGCGACCTGGCGCACGTCGTGGCGACCGACGTGTACGTCGTGGGCAGTGAGCCGGCCGTGCTGTCCGCCGTCTGGGGCGTCGTCGAGGCGTCCGGGCTCAGTGCCGGTCCGCACTCGTCGACGCTGATCGGCGTGGCGTGCCTCGGGTACACGGGGCAGCTGGTGGAGATTACGGCGACAGCGGTCGTGCCCGGCGAGCCGCCGGCCTGAGGCCTGAGGAGAACGCCATGTTGATCGAACACCGAGGGCGGCGCCCCGTCGTCCCCGAGTCCGCGTACGTCGCCCCGACGGCCGTCCTGTGCGGGGCCGTCGTCCTCGGTGAGCGCAGCCGGGTGCTGCACGGGGCCGTGCTCACCGCCGAGGACGGGGAGGTGCGAGTGGGCTCGGACGTCGTCGTCATGGAGAACGCGCTGGTGCGGGGGCGGGCCCGGCACCCCACGGTGATCGGTGACACCGTGCTCGTCGGCCCGCACGCCCATGTCAACGGGGCGACCCTGGAGGACGAGGTCTTCGTGGCCACCGGCGCCTGCGTCTTCCCGGGCGCCGTCGCGAGCGCCGGATCCGAACTGCGGATCCACAGCGTGCTGCACGTCAACTCCGTGCTGCCGCCCGGCACCGTCCTGCCCATCGGCTGGATCGCGGCGGGAGCGCCCCGGGCCCGGCTCTTCGCCCCCGGCGAGCACGACGAGCTGTGGCTGGTGCAGGAGGCGCTGGACTTCCCCGGCACGGTGTACGGCATCCCGCGCGGCACGTCGATGCGGGAGGTCATGGCCCGCCAGGTGGCGTTCTACGGGGCTCATCACGACGACGTCACACTCGACGACGGCCCGGCATGACTCGGCATGACCCGGTGTGGCCTAGGGCCTGTCGGGCCTCCCCCACACCCTCCGTTTCGCCAGCGGCTCGGCGTAGCTCCCCACTCGGCTCGTCCTCAGCCCCAGCGCCACCAGCGATTCCGCCAGTTTGACCGCGGCGGCGACCCCGTCGACGACGGGCAGGCCCAGCTTCTCGCCGACCAGCCGCTGCAACCCCGTCATGCCGGCGCAGCCCAGCACCAGTACCTCGGCCCCTGCCGCGCACGCCCGCTCGGCGGCGGCCAGGAACGCCGTCTCGGTGCGCTCGTCGTCGCCGAGGTCGAGCACGTTCAGGCCCGTGCCGACGATCGCGGCGCAGTTCCGGGCCACGCCCGCCGTCTCCAGGCTGTCCTCGATCTGGCCGACGGACCTCTCCAGCGTGGTGACCACGCCGTAGCGGCGGCCCAGCAGACAGGCCAGGTGCGCGGCCGCCTCGGTGATGTCGACGACCGGTACGTCCACCAGTTCCCGGACGCCCTCGCGCCCGTGCTCCCCGAAGCCGGCCATGACGACGGCGTCGTAGGGCGGTCCGTCGTAGGTGCGCAGTGTGTCCAGGACGGCCGCGGCGGACAGGTAGCTGTCGAGCCAGCCCTCCGCGGACTCCGGCCCCCAGGCGGGGGTCAGACCGGTCACGGCGGTGCCCGGGCCTGCGGCGGCCCGGGCACCTCGTACGATCTCTTCGGTCATCTCCTGCGTGGTGTTGCAGTTGGTGACGACGATCCGCACGTCTCTCAGACCTCCGCGGTGGCGCGCTCGGGGCGGCACAGGGCCGCGTACAGGCCGGCCGCGATGGCCGTGCCGATGAACCAGGAGTAGGGCGCCACGTCGCTGAAGGTCTTCACCAGCGCGAGGACCGCCGCGACACCGGCCGCCGGCAGGAACGCCCACAGTGCCTTCGGGTTGAAGCCCTTGCGGTAGTGGTAGCGGGAGCCGGGTGTGGCGTCGAACAGTTCGTCCACGTTCACCCGGCCGCGCTTGACCCAGTAGTAGTCGACCATGATCACGCCGAACAGCGGGCCGAGGAAGGCGCCGAGGCCGCCGAGGAAGTAGTTCACGACGGTCGGGTTGGAGAAGAGGTTCCAGGGCGTGACGAGCAGGGCCGCGACCGTGCTGATCATGCCGCCGACCTTGAAGGTGATCTTCTGCGGCCAGACGTTGGCGAGGTCGTACGCCGGCGAGACGAAGTTGGCGACGATGTTGACGCCCATGGTGGCGATGGCGAAGGTCAGCGCGCCCAGCACCAGCACCCAGGTGTTGCCGATCTCGGCGACGAGGTAGGCCGGGTCCGTGATCTCCTTGCCGAAGACCTCGAAGGCGCCCGCGGTGACGATGACCGACACGATCACGAAGGCCGTGGAGTTGACGGGCAGGCCCCAGAAGTTGCCGCGCTTGACGGACTTGTAGTCGGGCGCGAAGCGGGAGAAGTCGCAGAAGTTGAGCATCAGCGTGCCGTACGTGGCGAGGACCAGGCCGATCGCGCCGAACCACTGGCGCCACTGCTCACCGACGGACACCGGGTGCGGGGTGGAGGTGAGCGAGATCGTCCAGCCGGCCTTGGCGAGGATCCACACGGCCAGCGCGATCATCACGAGCCAGATCGCCGGGCCGCAGAAGTCCTGGAACTTGCGGACCGATTCCATGCCCCGGCTGATGATCGCCGCCTGGACCAGCCACAGCGCGATGAAGGAGACCCAGCCGAGCGCGTCCAGCCCGAGGAACGAGTTGTGCGTCCACGACTCCAGGCTGGGCCAGGCCGCGAGCAGCATCACGTTGACGGCGACGGAGGCCAGGTAGGTCTGGATGCCGTACCACATGATGGCGATCACGGCCCTGATCAGCGCCGGGATGTTGGCGCCCCAGACGCCGAAGGCGATCCGGCTGACGACCGGGAAGGGGACGCCGTGGCGCTGCCCGATCTTCCCCATCCAGTTCATGCCGATGTAGATGATCACGAACCCGACGAGCAGGGACGTGAAGATCTGCCAGACGTTCATGCCGAGGAAGAGCAGTCCGGCGGCGAAGGTGTAGTTGCCGAGGTTGTGGACGTCGGACATCCACATGGCGAAGAGGTCGAAGACCTTCCAGTTGCGCTTCTTGGCGGGCGCGAGGTCTTCGTTGGTGAGCCGGGGATCGGGGACGAACGCTGGTGTGCCGGTGGCTTCGGCACGGTCGGCGAGGGACACGGGGGCCTCCATGAGCAAGGGGACGAAGGAGGACTGCTCTATGAGGGGTTTGGTATACCAAACTGCGCACATGGTCTCGCCGTCAACCGTTCTGACCGATGTCGCTCTTGTTAACGCTCCGTAAAAGAGGCTCCGCGTCGGCGAGGATGGGTTCCATGACGAAGATCGAACCCCTCGGAGCGGTGCGCGAACGCGTCACGGCCGACCTGCGGCAGGAGATCATCGCGGGCAGCCTCCGTCCCGGCGACCGCCTGGTCGAACGCGAGCTGGCGGAGCGCTTCGGCGTCTCGCGCGTTCCGGTCCGGGAGGCGATCCGGGCGCTCGTCGCCGAGGGCTTCGTCCACTTCGAGACGCCCCGCCGCACGGTCGTACGCCGTCTCACCCCGAACGATGTCAAGGAACTGTTCGAACTGCGCGAGGCCCTGGAGGTCTACGCCGCCGGACTCGCCGCGTCCCGCGCGACATCGCAGGACCTGGCCGAGGTCCAGGAGCTCCTCGACCGGGCGGCCGCCGCCACCGAGGCCGGGGACGCCGAGCTGATCACGGACCTCAACAGTCGCCTGCACGACCGCATCGTGGCGATGGCCGCCAACAGCCTGCTGACCGAGGCCCTGGAACCGGTCGCCGGGCGGCTGCGCTGGATGACCCGGCGCAACGAGGAATGGCCGCAGCTGCTCGTGGAGCACCGCGAGCTGTACGAGGCGATCGCCTCGGGCGACCCGGACCGGGCCCGCGCGCACGCGCTCACACACGTGCGGACCAACTACCGCTCCACGGTGCGGCATCTGTTCGGGGCGGAGGCTTTCGAGGAGGAGACTTTCGGGGAGGAGGCTCCTTAGCCGCTTTCGGTGGGCAGTTCCGCCGCCCGCGCGGCCGTCCGCAGGACGTCACGCAGCATCGCCGGGGTGAGCCGGCCGGTGAAGGTGTTGCGCTGGCTGACGTGGAAGCAGCCGAAGAGCTCCAGGCCGTCCAGGTGGAACCGGGCGCCGTGGCCGAAGGCGGGCCGGGGCCGGGGCACGGACCAGCCCGCCTCCGCGAACGCGGGGAGCGCGGCCTGCCAGCCGAAGGCGCCGAGCACGACCACGGCCCGCAGCGTCGGACGCAGCAGCCGCAGCTCCTGCACGAGCCAGGGGCGGCAGGTGTCCCGCTCCTGAGGGGTGGGTTTGTTCGCGGGCGGGGCGCAGTGCACGGGCGAGGTGACGCGTACGCCGTACAGCTCCAGGCCGTCGTGGGCGTGCTCGGCGGTGGGCCGGGAGGCGAGGCCGACGTCGTACAGCGCCTCGTACAGGACGTCCCCCGAGCGGTCGCCGGTGAACATCCGGCCGGTGCGGTTGCCGCCGTGCGCGGCGGGGGCGAGTCCGACGATCAGCAGCCGGGCGTCCGCCGGACCGAACCCGGGCACCGGCCGTCCCCAGTACGTCCAGTCCGCGTAGGCGGCTCGCTTCGCCCGGGCCACCTCCTCACGCCAGGAGACGAGTCGCGGACAGGCCCGGCAGTCCGCGATGCGCTGGTCCAGGAGGGGAAGACCGCTGGCGTCCATGACTCCACCGTAGGCGGCGGTGGGGCCGCCCCCCTCACCGGGAGGCAGAAGGCTCAGGACAGGCCGGCACGTGAGCCCGGGGTGGTGGTCGTCTCCGGCGCGGACCGTGCCTCGACGCGGCGTAGCCAGAGCAGGGCACCGGACAACAGCACCGCACCGGTCAGCAGCCACGGCAGCGGGCCCGGCCGCAACGCGCCGACGACGAGGCCGGTGAGCGCGCCGACCAGTTGCAGGGCGAGGGACTGGACGGACAGGGCGGTGGCGCGGCCCGCGCCGGCGACGCGGCGGTGCAGCAGATCGTTCTGGTTCGGGGACGCGGCGCCGATGCCGAGGTAGAGCAAGCAGAAGCCGACGACCGCGAGGGCCGTGGCGAGCGGGTGCGTGGTGGCCGCGGTGACACCGAGCAGCAGCATGCCGCCCGCGCCCGTCCCGAGACAGACCAGCACGGCCCGCTCGCCACTGCCCGCGGTCCGGGCGGCGAGCGGCGCGAGGTGGCTGCCGACACCGTTGCAGACGAAGCCCGCGCAGGCGAGCGCGGCGTACACCATCGCTCCGGAGCCGGGCGCTCCGGTCAGCTCGACGGTGCGGCCCGGGATGAGCAGTTCGATGGTGGCCAGGGCGCAGCCGACGGCCGCGGCGGTGAGCAGAACCCGGCGGACCAGCGTGTCCCGGCCGCCCAGCCGCAGCCCGTCCAGGACGGTGACCGGGACGCCGCGCAGCACCGAACGCAGGGTGGCCGGCGGTCGCGGCGGCTCCCGCAGCACGGCCAGTACGTAGCAGACGAAGACGACCCTGACGGCAGCCGCCAGCAGGATGGGAACGGACAGGGGCAGTACCGCACCGGATGTCGCCTCGCTCAACCGGCCGCCGAGGCCGGGCCCGAGACCGAGCAGCCAGGGCAGGGCACCACCGAGCAGGATGCCGGCCGCGAGCGCGGCGGAGGTCGCGGAGCCGCCCCGGGCAAGGCCCGTGCGCAGCTCGGCGTCCGGGCCGGAGTTCTCCTGGACGGTGTCGACGTACCAGGCCTCGGCGGTGCCGCTGGCCAGGGCCCGGGCCACGCCCATGAGCACCATGCCGGCGGTGAGCACCCACGCGGTGGTACCGAGGCCGACCAGGACGCAGGCGACCACGTTGAGTACACCGGACGTGGCCAGGACCGGCCGGCGACCCACGACGTCGGAGAGCCCGCCCGTGGGCAGCTCCAGCGCGGCCACGGTCAGCGAGTGGGCGCGAAGACGCCCCGCGACCGCGGCCAGGGACATGCCGCGGTCGCTGAACAGCAGGACCATCGAGGCCAATCCGAGGCCTGCCGGCAGCCATAAGAGCGCGCAGACGGTGACGTAGCGGCGGCGAACGG
>KE354353.1 GCA_000415505.1 Streptomyces afghaniensis 772 | reverse complement strand
GCGAACGGTCCGCAGCTCGGTCAGCTGGGTCAGCTCGGTCACGAGGCGTCCTCACGGCCCGTCTCCTCGCGGCCCGTGTCCCCACGGTCGTGGGGGGCGAGCGGCAGCCCGGCGGTGAGGAACAGGACGTTCTCGGCGCGGGGGTCGTCCGCGTCCCGGGCCGTCAACTCCTCCAGCTTCCGGGCCACGGCGTCCCAGAGCTCGGTGAGCGACCGGGCCGTCAGCCGGGGCATGAGGTCGCTGATCCCGGACGGCTCCACCCACTCCTGGCCGAACCGCCCGGCGGCCATGTCCGCCTCGTGCCGGGCGAGGGACATCTCCAGGTGCTCCAGCTGCCGCCGCCGCGCCAGGCTGACGAAGGCACGGCCCGCCTCGGAGGACTCCATCGCCTCGTTGCTCCAGGACGTCACGGTGTGCCGGGCACGCCAGCGCCGCTCCCGCCCGTCACGGTGCTCGGCCTCGGCGATGAACGCGTACTTCGCCAGTACCCGCAGGTGGTAACTGGTCGACGCCGACGACTCCCCCGTCCGCGCGGCGAGCTCACTGGCCGTGGCGGGCCCGTCCTGCCGCAGCAGCCCGAGCAGCTGGATGCGCAGGGGGTGGGTGAGGGCCTTCAGGGCGTCCGTGTCGTGCTCGGGGTCGAGTACGCGCTTGTGCTCGTCACTGTCCATGCCGGGAGAGTAGGCCGCCACGGGCATTTACCAAAGAGTTTCTGCAAAACTTGTTTTGCAGAAACGCCTGGAGGCCGGTTCCCCGCCCGGACGGCCCGAAAACCGGTGACTCGAAGGACTAAGGTCGGGGACATGGCTTCTGAAGGCGCGGAGTACGACGGGGCGGGCGACACGAAGGCTGCGGACTCGAAGACCGCGGACTCGAAGACCGCGGACCCGAAGACCGCGGACCCGAAGATCGCGGCGGCCATCGCCGCTGCCGAGGCCGCCGGGCCGCAGAGCGGCCAGACCGTCCGGGTCGACAGCTGGATCTGGGCCGTACGCCTCGTCAAGACCCGTTCCCTGGGCGCCACCGCCTGCCGGGGCGGGCACGTCCGCGTCAACGGCGAGCGCGTGAAGCCGGCCCACGCGGTACGCGTCGGCGACGAGGTACGCCTGCGGCACGAGGGCCGGGAGCGGGTCGTCGTCGTCACACGGCTGATCCGCAAGCGGGTCGGCGCCCCCGTGGCCGCCCAGTGCTACGTCGACAACTCGCCGCCGCCACCGCCCCGCGAGGCCATCACCCCGGCCGGCGTCCGCGACCGCGGCGCGGGCCGCCCGACGAAGCGGGACCGCCGCGAAATGGAACGCCTGCGCGGCCTGGCCGGCCCGGTCCAGGCCCGCACCCGCCCGGGTGGCGGCTTCGGCCCGGCCCCCGGTGGTCCCGGTCCCGGCGGAGGGTCGCACAAACCGAGGCCGTGAGCAGCGCACCTGGCACGGTCACGCCCGGAGCCGCAGCAGGCGCAGCAGCTCCGCGTTGTGCTTCCGCCGCGCCCAGGCGATGAGGACCAGCGGCACCAGCAGGATGACCGGCGTCGCCGCGTACTGCCCGTCCATGACGGCGATCTGGACGACGAACGCGCCCACCATCAGCGCGCCCAGCGCCATCGCCGCCACCGACTGGAGCACGGGGATCAACAGGGCGACCGCTCCGGCCAGTTCGAGCACGCCGATGGTGTACATCCCCGCACTGCCCCAGCCGAGGTTCTCGAACGACTCGGCAGCCGACGGGTGCGCGATCAGCTTGGGCACGGCGCTCGCAATCCCGAACATGAGGGCGAGCAGCACCTGGAGACCACGCAAGGCGATCCGGGCACGCCGCCCGCGGGCGGTCGCGGACTCGGCGGCGAGGACACCGGCCGGGACCGAGGGCGCGGCGGTGGCGGAAGCGTTGGTCTCGGACATGGAGGTCTCCTGGGGGAAGCGGTCCGTGATGATGTCGCAGGGATAGACCGCCCCTCGTCCTGGAACTCATCGCCCTCCGGCGGATTTTCACCGACTCGAGCCGAGCGAAGTGGGTCGGTCGCCCGGCCTCCCCACCCCGCACGACCTCTCACACACCTCAGCCGCCTGGAACGTCCGGCACCGCCCGCACCCAGACCCGGTCCTCCGTCAGGTACCGGTCCACCCTCAGGCCCGTCTCGTTCAGTGCCTCCTCGAATTGTTCCCTGGTCAGAGGTCGTGCCCGGAACGTCTGGGTCCAGACCGCGTCCGGGAACTCGTACTCCGCGCGCACCGAGTTGACCCCGTCGCCGACCGGCTCCGACGACACGATCCGGACGGTGAAACCGCTGGGGTCCACCCGCTCGCGCGGCACGTTCGCGTGGTAGTCCTCGCCCTCCCGCTGGATCAGCACGGAGCCGCCCTCCGCGACATGCCGCACACACGTGCGCAGCAGGCCCCGCCGCACCTCGGCGTCCCCGGCGTGCACGAGGAACGACGCGAGCAGCACCACGTCGAACGTCTCGCCCAGGTCCAGGTCCTCGATCGGGCTGCATATCGTCCGCGCCCCGCGTACGCGCTCCAGCATGTCGGCGGACTCGTCCACAGCCGTGACCTCGAACCCGCGCTCCAGGAGGGCATGGGTCATGCGCCCGACACCGCTGCCCAGCTCCAGAATGCGCGCGCCCGTCGGCACCGCCGCCGCGATGATCTCCGGTTCGTCCCCGACGGGCAGCCGTGAGTAGAACTCCACCGCGCAGCCGTCCGGGGTGATGGCCCCGGGTCCCGTCCCCTCGTACCCCTCACGCATTTTCAGCTCCATGCCCGCCCAACGGACCGCACCCGCACGCCCGTTCCCGTCCGCGCCCTGCTCACCCGCCCGAGTGAACGACGTCCCGCGCCGGCCCGGCTCCCCCGTTGGTCGGCGTCCGCGGCGAGGAGTACGTTGCAGAGAGGAGCGGAGATCGTGATGCGTACAGGCAGTGAACCGACGACCGCGCGCAGTGCCCTGCGGGCGCGCTTCTGGCTGAGCCTGTGGGGGCTGGTCTGGGCGCTCTTCGGGACGGTCGCCTTCACGCTCGCGGGGCGGACCGGCTGGGCCATCGCGTGTGGTGCGCTGCTGCTGGTCGTCACGATCGACCTCGTCATCGTCCTCAGGCACATCCGCCAGGGCCCGCACTACCAGCCGGGCCCCGACATCCCGCCCTACCGTCCACCGCGAGATCGTCCCTGAGGCGGACCGATCACCGCCAGGCCAGGCGGGGAGGGCCGCTCACGAGTCGAAGCGCGCCGCCTTCAGGAACCGCGGGTTCGGATCCAGCGCGGCGGCCAGGCGGAAGTGGCGCTTGGCCTGGTCGGGGCGGTTCTGCCGCTCATATGTGCGGGCGAGCGCGAAGTGCGCGAACGCGTTGTCCGGCTCGCGCTCCAGGACGATCGAGAACTCCAGCTCCGCGGGCCGCAGCTGCGCCGCCGCGAAGAAGGCACGGGCGCGCAGCAGCCGCGCGGCGGTGTTCTCCGGGTGCGCGGCGATGACTCCGTCGAGCAGCTTCACAGCGCCCCGCGGGTCCCGCGCCGCGAGCAGTTGCTCGGCGGCACGGAAGTCGATGACGTGCGTCTCCGGGGTACGTCCGGTCGAACCGCTGGTCTCGGGCACGGCAGAGTCCTTCCCTCACTGCAGGGGTTCAACGCCCCCGCGCGATGCCGCTATTCCTGTGCGGACGGCCGGGACGCCTGCGACCTGCGTGCCAGCTCGGCCCACACGTCCTTCACGCGGCGCTCCAGGTCCGCCAGCGGGACGTCGTTGTCGATGACGATGTCCGCGATCTCCCGGCGCTGCTCGCGTGTCGCCTGGGCGGCCATCCGCGCGTGTGCGTCCTCCTCGGTCATGCCGCGCAGCCGGACGAGGCGGTCGAGCTGGGTTTCGGGGCTCGCGTCGACGACGATCACGACGTCGTACAGCGGCGCCAGGCCGTTCTCTGTGAGGAGCGGGACGTCGTGCACGACGACCGCGTCCGCGGCGGCGGCCTCCTCGAGTTCGCGGGAGCGGGCTCCCACGAGGGGGTGCACGATCGAGTTGAGCGTGGCGAGCTTCGCCGCGTCGGCGAAGACGATGGAGCCGAGCCTGGGCCGGTCCAGGCTGCCGTCGGCCGCGAGCACCTCCTCGCCGAAGGCCTCCACGACCGCGGCGAGCCCCGGGGTCCCCGGTTCGACGACCTCCCGCGCGATGCGGTCCGCGTCGATCAGCACGGCACCGCACTCGACGAGCAGCCATGACACCTCACTCTTGCCGGCGCCGATACCGCCGGTCAGGCCCACCTTCAGCATGAGCCGAGCCTAGACGCTCCGCTCGGGATGCCGTGTGGAGGGTGCGGGCCGGTGGAGGGCTCGTCGGGCAGTTCCCCGCGCCCCTGTCGGGGCACGGCTGTCAGCCGTCGCCTTCACGCTCCGCCAGGAACTTCTCGAACTCGCGGCCGATCTCGTCCGCCGAGGGGATGTCCACCGGCTCGGCGAGCATGTTGCCCCGGGTCTCGGCGCCCGCGACCGCGTCGTACTGGTGCTCAAGGCCCTCGACGAGTGCGGTGAGGTCCTCGTCGCCCTCGCGGATCTGCCGGTCGATCTCCGTCTGGGTGCGGTGAGCGTCCGAGCGCAGGGCGTGGGCGATGCCCGGCAGCACCAGTCCGGTCGCCGCCGTGATGGCCTCCAGGACCGTCAGTGCCGCGTCCGGGTACGGAGAGCGGGCGATGTAGTGCGGGACGTGGGCCGCGACGCCCAGGACGTCGTGCCCGGCCTGGAGCAGGCGGTACTCGACGAGCGACTCGGCGCTGCCGGGAACCTGCGCCTCCTCGAACGGGCTGCGGTGGCCCGGGACGAGGTCGGTGCGGTTGCCGTGCGGGGTCAGGCCCACGGGCCGGGTGTGCGGGACGCCCATCGGGATGCCGTGGAAGTTCACCGAGAGGCGGACGCCGAGCCGCTCCACGATCTGCTTGACGGCTGCGGCGAAACGCTCCCACTCCACGTCCGGCTCGGGGCCGGACAGCAGCAGGAACGGCGCTCCCGTGGCGTCCTGGACCAGTCGCACCTCGATGGCGGGGTCCTCGTAGTCGCTCCAGCGGTCGCGCTTGAACGTCAGCAGCGGGCGGCGGGCGCGGTAGTCCACGAGCCGGTCGTGGTCGAATCGGGCGACGACCTGGTGGGGCAGCGAGTCGAGCAGCCGGTCGACGATCTGGTCGCCCGTCTCGCCCGCGTCGATGTATCCGTCGAAGTGGTAGAGCATGACAAGTCCGGCCGACTCCTGGGCCAGCGCCATGTCGACGACGGCCAGCCCCTTCGGCTCCCATGCGTACAAGCCCTGCGGATCTAGCACAGTGACCGCTCCTCCTCGTGTTCATACTCCACAACGCCGTTGCGGGCATGGGCATTCCCCGGAGAAGGAGAACATTGATCTTGGCAGCTGGGACAGCGCCCCCTGACACACGCTGAGGGCCCGCACCTCGAAAGGTGCGGGCCCTCAGTCAGGAGCTACAGCTCAGTGGGCGTTCAGCTCTGCCCACCCGCCAGCTTCTCGCGGAGCGCGGCGAGCGCCTCGTCCGAGGCCAGCGCGCCGGAGTTGTCCGGGCCCTCGGAGGAGTACGAACCGCCACCGCCGGACGCGGCCGGAGCGGCGGCCTCGCCACCACCCTCGGCAGCGGCCTTCTCGTCCGCCTCGCGGGACTTGATGACCTGCGCCTGGTGCTGCTCGAAGCGCAGCTGCGCCTCGGCGTACTGGCGCTCCCACTCCTCGCGCTGCTTCTCGTACCCCTCGAGCCAGTCGTTGGTCTCGGGGTCGAAGCCCTCGGGGTAGATGTAGTTGCCCTGGTCGTCGTAGGACGCGGCCATGCCGTACAGGGTCGGGTCGAACTCGACCGCGGACGGGTCGGCACCGAAGGACTCGTTGGCCTGCTTCAGCGAGAGGCTGATGCGACGGCGCTCGAGGTCGATGTCGATGACCTTGACGAAGATCTCGTCGTTGACCTGGACGACCTGCTCCGGGATCTCCACGTGGCGCTCGGCCAGCTCGGAGATGTGGACCAGACCCTCGATGCCCTCGTCCACGCGGACGAACGCACCGAACGGAACCAGCTTCGTGACCTTGCCGGGCACGACCTGGCCGATCTGGTGGGTGCGGGCGAACTGCTGCCACGGGTCTTCCTGGGTCGCCTTCAGCGACAGGGAGACGCGCTCGCGGTCCATGTCGACGTCGAGGACCTCGACCGTGACCTCCTGGCCGACCTCGACGACCTCGGAGGGGTGGTCGATGTGCTTCCAGGACAGCTCGGAGACGTGAACCAGACCGTCGACGCCACCCAGGTCCACGAAGGCACCGAAGTTGACGATCGAGGAGACGACGCCGGAACGGACCTGACCCTTCTGGAGGGTCGTGAGGAACGTCTGGCGGACCTCGGACTGGGTCTGCTCCAGCCAGGCACGGCGGGACAGGACCACGTTGTTGCGGTTCTTGTCGAGCTCGATGATCTTGGCCTCGAGCTCCTTGCCCACGTAGGGCTGGAGGTCGCGAACGCGGCGCATCTCGACCAGGGAGGCCGGGAGGAAGCCACGGAGGCCGATGTCGAGGATGAGACCACCCTTGACGACCTCGATGACGGTACCGGTGACGATCCCGTCCTCTTCCTTGATCTTCTCGATGGTGCCCCAGGCACGCTCGTACTGGGCGCGCTTCTTCGAGAGGATCAGGCGGCCTTCCTTGTCCTCCTTCTGGAGAACAAGGGCCTCGATCTCGTCACCGACGGCGACGACCTCGTTGGGGTCGACGTCGTGCTTGATCGAGAGCTCGCGGCTCGGGATCACACCTTCGGTCTTGTAACCGATGTCGAGCAGGACCTCGTCCCGGTCGACCTTCACGATGACGCCGTCGACGATGTCGCCGTCGTTGAAGTACTTGATCGTCTCGTCGATCGCGGCGAGGAAGGCTTCCTCGTTACCGATGTCGTTGACCGCTACCTGCGGGGTGGTGGCGGTGGTCTCGGTGCTGCTCGTCATGTGGGAAAGGGCTCCGGTACGGACATTGAAGTCGTAGGTACTGCTACGCCGGGAGCCCGTTTCGCTCTGCAGAAGCCGGACAGCCAAGGAAGCGCCACACAAGATCGGTGGCGCCTCGACAACCGAGGGGACATACATACAGATGCGAGCGCAGCCTGCTACGTCTGAGGTGCGCAGGCCCGCAGCGCAACTTGTAGCATACGGGGGCAGCCGGGCAGGGTCAATGCGCGAAGCCGCCCACCCGGGGCGGAACACCGCATACCCGGCACAAGTCGTGTCGTCCGAGGCCACGCAGGGCGTGCGACGCCCCTTTCGTGCCCCCTCCGGGACCGGCTGGACGGAAGAGTACGACGAGGGAGCCGATCATCCAAGAGCCCGAAGCGTCCGAACCGGAGGCGACCCGGCGTGACGCAGATGTCACGGAGAGCTCCCGGGCCAACCGGGGCTGGTGGGACCGCAACGCGGACGAGTACCAGACCGAGCACGGCACCTTCCTCGGTGACGACCGCTTCGTGTGGGGCCCCGAGGGTCTGGACGAGGTGGAGGCCGAGCTGCTCGGCCCGCCGGAGGAGCTGAAGGGCAAGGACGTCCTGGAGATCGGCGCGGGCGCGGCGCAGTGCTCGCGCTGGCTGGCCGGCCAGGGAGCCCGCCCGGTGGCCCTGGACATCTCGCACCGGCAGTTGCAGCACGCGCTGCGCATCGGCGGGCCTTTCCCCCTGGTGTGCGCCGACGCCGGAGCGCTGCCCTTCGCGGACGGCTCGTTCGACCTGGTCTGCTCGGCGTACGGGGCGCTGCCCTTCGTCGCCGATCCGCGGCTGGTGCTGCGGGAGGTGCGCCGGGTGCTGCGGCCCGGGGGCCGTCTGGTCTTCTCGGTGACGCACCCGATCCGCTGGGCCTTCCCGGACGAGCCTGGACCGGAGGGACTGTCGGTGTCGGGTTCGTACTTCGACCGCACGCCCTACGTCGAGCAGGACGAGGAGGGCCGCGCTGTCTACGTCGAGCACCACCGCACGCTCGGCGACCGCGTCCGGGACGTGGTGGCCTCGGGCTTCCGGCTGGTGGACCTGGTGGAGCCGGAGTGGCCGGCCTGGAACACCTCCGAGTGGGGCGGCTGGTCGCCGCTGCGCGGGAACCTGATCCCGGGGACGGCGATCTTCGTGTGCGTACGAGACTGAGTGCGTGATCCGTTACGACGCCCTGGACGCCCTGCCCGTGCGCGGTGCCCTGCCGGCCCTGGACGACGCCCTGGAGGGACACGGCACCGCCGTGCTCGTGGCGCCGCCCGGCACCGGCAAGACGACCCTGGTGCCGCTGGCTCTGGCGGGGCTGCTCGGGGAGGGGCCCCGGCGGCGGGTGGTCGTCGCCGAGCCGCGGCGGATCGCGGCACGGCGGCGGCGCGGCGCATGGCGTGGCTGCTGGGCGAGAAGGTGGGCGAA
>KE354352.1 GCA_000415505.1 Streptomyces afghaniensis 772 | reverse complement strand
TACACGGTGCGCGGGAACGCGTCGTCGGGCGGCGACACGCGCGTGGAGGTCGTCACGACCGGTGTGCTGGTGCAGCGGCTGCAGCGGGACCAGGAGCTGGCCGGTGCCGATGCGGTGGTGCTCGACGAGTGCCACGAGCGGCATCTGGACGCGGACACGGCGGCGGCGTTCCTGTGGGACGTACGGCAGACGCTCCGTCCGGAACTGCGGCTGGTGGCCGCCTCGGCGACGACCGACGCGCAGGGGTGGGCCGAGCTGCTGGGCGGCGCTCCGGTGGTCGAGGCCCGGGGGGCGGCGTATCCGGTGGAGGTCGTGTGGGCGCCGCCGGTGCGGCCCGTACGGCCGCCGCACGGGATGCGGGTCGATCCGGCGCTGCTGACGCATGTGGCGTCGGTGGTGCGGCGGGCACTGGCCGAGCGGGACGGGGACGTGCTGTGTTTCCTGCCGGGCGTGGGCGAGATCGCCCGGGTCGCCGGTCAGCTCGGGGAGCTCGGGGACGTCGAGGTGCTCCAGGTGCACGGGCGGGCGCCCGCGGCCGTCCAGGACTCCGTGCTGGCCGGCGGTCAGCGGCGCCGGGTGGTGCTGGCCACGTCGGTGGCGGAGTCGTCGCTGACGGTTCCCGGTGTGCGCGTGGTCGTCGACTCGGGGCTGGCGCGGGAGCCTCGCGTCGACCACGCGCGCGGGCTGAGCGCGCTGACGACGGTACGGGCGTCACAGGCGGCCGGGCGGCAGCGGGCGGGGCGGGCCGGGCGTGAGGCGCCGGGGGCGGTGTACCGGTGCTGGGCGGAGGCCGAGGACGCGCGTCTGCCGCGTTTTCCGTCGCCGGAGATCAAGGTGGCCGACCTGACCGCGTTCGCGCTTCAGGTGGCGTGCTGGGGGGATCCGGACGCGTCCGGGCTGGCGTTGCTGGATCCGCCGCCGGGTGGGGCGATGGCGGCGGCGCGGGATGTCCTGGCGGCAGTCGGGGCCGTCGACTCCGGCGGGCGGGCCACGGAGCGGGGCGCTGCGCTGGCCCGGCTGGGGCTTCATCCCCGGCTGGGGCGGGCTTTGGTGGATTCTGTGCCGTTCGTGGGGGCCGAGCGTGCCTCGGAGGTCGTCGCCCTGTTGAGCGAGGAGCCTCCGCGGGAGTACGGCGATGATCTGGCGGGTGCTTTGCGTCGCGCTCGGCGTGGGGGTGACGCCTATGCCTCGCGGTGGCGGAGCGAGGTTCGGCGACTGCGGGCCGTCGTTTCAGGCGTTTCCCACCCGCCCACCCGTATCTCGGGTCCAGGGGTTGAGGTCGGGAAGTGGGACAACGCCTCGGAGGATCGGCAGGTGGGGCTCGTTGCCGCGCTCGCCTTCCCCGAGCGCGTCGGCAGGGTCGACGGCGGGGCGTGCTTGATGGTGTCCGGGACACGTGCCGAAATCGGCGAGGGCAGCGGGCTGCGGGGGGCCGACTGGGTCGCTGTCGCCGTGGCCGACCGGCCCGTCGGCAAGGGGCACGCGCGCGTGCAGCTCGGGGCTGTCGTCGACGAGGAGACGGCCCGGCTCGCGGCCGGCGCGTTGTTGAAGGAGCGGGACGAGGTCGGGTGGGACGGCGGGGACGTCGTGGCGCGGCGGGTGGAGCGGCTGGGGGCGTGGA
>KE354351.1 GCA_000415505.1 Streptomyces afghaniensis 772 | reverse complement strand
CGGGTGGCTCAAGAAGGGGCGGTAACAGCTCCTCCGCGGCGGCCTGTTGACTTCTGTTACCACCGGTACGGATGATCCAGCGCATGGCGACTGACGCAGGCACTCCGATCCCCCGCTTCCCGGCCGGCTTCCTCTGGGGCGTGTCGACCTCGGCGCACCAGATCGAGGGCGCGGCGGACGAGCGCGAGCCGTCCGTGTGGGACGCCTTCACGGCCGAGC
>KE354350.1 GCA_000415505.1 Streptomyces afghaniensis 772 | reverse complement strand
GCGGCACTTCCTGTCCCTCGTCCCCGCCTGATGAGCGCCTGGCTGCCCACCGCGCCCTGCACGCCGCAGGCCTGTGTGCAGGCGCCGGTGGGGGTGGTCGGCGGGGGTGCCGGCGCGGGCCGTGCCGCGTGCCGTGCTGCGGCTCACCGGGATAGTCCTGCTGCTGCTCGCGGGGATCGCGCTGTCGCCGTTCGGTGCCCGGATACCGGCATCCCTGATCCGGCGGTGGTGCCGGTGGCTCGTGCGGGCCGCGGGGGTCCGGGTCCGCATCACCGGCGCCGCCGCCCCCACCGGCGGACTGCTGCTGGTCGCCAACCATATCTCCTGGCTGGACATCCCGCTGCTCACCGCCGTTCGCCCCGCGCGGATGCTGGCCAAGACCGAGGTACGGCGGTGGCCCGTCGCCGGGCCGCTGGCCACCCGCGGCGGCACCCTGTTCATCGACCGGGACCGGCTGCGGGCCCTCCCGGACACCGTCGCCCGTATCGCCCGGGCCCTGCGCGAGGGCGCCGCCGTCGCGGCGTTCCCCGAGGGCAGCACCTGGTGCGGCCGGGCCCAGGGCACCTTTCGCCGGGCCGTCTTCCAGGCCGCCCTGGACGCCGGGGTGCCGGTCCAGCCGGTCCGGATCGGCTACCGGCTCGCCGGCGGAACGGCCACCACCGCGCCCGCGTTCGTCGGCGACGACACCCTGCTCGCCTCCCTGTGGCGGGTCGCGACGACCCGCGGCCTGGTCGCCGAGGTCGAGCTCCGCGCCCCCATCCCCCCGGGCACCCACTCCGACCGCCGCTCCCTGGCCCGTGCCGCACAACCGCAGGAGACGGCGGCACCGGCGTGGACGCACACGGTGCTGGTGGCGTAGCGGCCTCGGACGCTTCAGCGAGAGCCGGACAGTACGCGTGCGAGATACGGCGCGGTCCGGCTCTCCGCCGAGCGTGCCACGTCCGCCGGCGGTCCCGCCGCCACGATCCGGCCGCCCGCGTCGCCGCCGCCCGGGCCGAGATCGACGACCCAGTCCGCGCCCGCGACGACGGACATGTCGTGCTCGACGACGATCACGGTGTGCCCGGCGTCGACGAGGCCGTGCAGCCGGCTCATGAGGACGTCCACGTCGGCCGGGTGGAGGCCGGTCGTCGGCTCGTCGAGGAGGTAGAGCGTGTGGCCGCGCCGGCCGCGCTGGAGTTCGCTCGCCAGCTTGATGCGCTGGGCCTCACCGCCCGAGAGCTCGGTCGCGGGCTGACCGAGGCGGAGGTAGCCGAGGCCCACGTCGAGCAGGGTGCCGAGGCTGCGGGCCACGGCCGGGGTGTCGGAGAAGAACTCCGCCGCGCTCTCCACCGTCAGATCCAGCACCTGCGCGATGTTCCGCCCCCGGTACGCCACCTCCAGCGTCTCCGGGTTGTACCGAGCCCCGCCGCAGTCCGGGCAGGGCGCGTACGTGCTCGGCAGGAACAGCAACTCCACGCTGACGAACCCCTCGCCCTGGCAGGTCTCGCAGCGCCCGCCCGCCACGTTGAAGGAGAACCGGCCGACACCGAAGCCTCGCGCGCGTGCCCCGTCGGTGGCCGCGAACACCTTGCGTACGACGTCGAAAAGGCCGGTGTACGTCGCGAGGTTCGAACGCGGCGTGCGTCCGATCGGCTTCTGATCCACCGAGACCAGCCGGCCCACGCCGGGCGTGTCCTGTGTGAGCTCCCCGATGAGCGTCGACTTGCCGGAGCCGGACACCCCGGTGACCGCGGTGAACGCGCCGAGCGGGAACTCGGCGGCCACACCGCGCAGGTTGTGCCGGGTGACCGGCCCGGTCTTCAGCCACCCGCTCGGTTCGCGGACCTCGCGCGCCGGGCCGGGGGAGCGGTCGAACAGGTAGCGAGCCGTCGCCGACTCCTCGACGGCCGCAAGCCCGGCGACCGGGCCGCTGTGCAGCACCCGCCCGCCGTGCTCGCCGGCGCCCGGACCCACCTCCACCAGCCAGTCGGCACCACGTACGACATCCAGGTGGTGCTCCACCACGAACACCGAGTTCCCGGCCGCCTTCAGCCGCTCCAGCACGACGAGCAGCGCCTCGGTGTCCGCCGGGTGCAGCCCGGCCGACGGCTCGTCGAGGACGTAGACGACACCGAACAGGCCGGAGCGCAGCTGGGTGGCCAGGCGCAGTCGTTGCAGCTCGCCCGCGGAGAGGGTGGGGGTGGGCCGGTCCAGGCTGAGGTAGCCGAGACCGAGTTCGAGGACCGGCGCGATGCGCGAGATGAGGTCGTCGGTGAGCACCCGGGCGGTCTCGGACGTCGCGTCGAGTGCGGCGGCCAGCTCCACCAGCGGCAGCGCCGCCAGCTCGGCGATGGTCCGGCCGCCGAACGTCACCGCCAGTGCCTCGGGCCGCAGCCGGCTGCCACCGCACGCCGGGCAGGGCGTGCTGGTGAGGAACCGCTCGGCCTTCGTGCGCAGGGTCGGGCTCTTGGAGTCCGAGAACGTCTTCATCACATACCGGCGGGCGCTCATGTACGTGCCCTGGTACGGCCGCTGGATCCGGTCCGCGTCCCGCACCGGGTGCACGGTCACCACCGGCTGCTCGTCCGTGAACAGGATCCACTCACGCTCGCCGGCGGGCAGCTCCCGCCACGGCCGGTCCACGTCGTACCCGAGCGCGTCGAGGACGTCCCGCAGGTTCTTGCCCTGCCAGGCGCCCGGCCACGCGGCGATCGCGCCCTCGCGGATCGACAGCGACGGGTCCGGGACCAGCAGCTCCTCGCTCGTACGGTGCACCCGGCCGAGCCCGTGGCACTCCGGGCAGGCCCCGGCCGCCGTGTTGGGTGAGAAGGCGTCGGAGTCGAGGCGCCCGGCACCGGGCGGATAGGTGCCGGCCCGGGAGAACAGCATGCGCAGCGAGTTCGAGAGGTTGGTGACGGTGCCGACCGAGGAGCGTGAGGTGGGTGCCGAGCGGCGCTGCTGGAGCGAGACGGCCGGCGGCAGACCGGTGATCTCCCCGACCTTCGGCGCGCCCACCTGGTGGATCAGCCGGCGCGCGTACGGGGCGACCGACTCGAAGTAGCGCCGCTGCGCCTCCGCGTAGATCGTGCCGAACGCCAGCGACGACTTGCCCGAGCCGGACACGCCGGTGAACACGGCCAGCACGTCCCTGGGGATGTCGACGTCGACGCCCTTGAGGTTGTGCTCGCGGGCGCCGCGGACACGGACATACGGGTCGTGCGGGTCGTGGGGGTCGTGCATGGGCAACGACTCTAACCGGAGGTGATCGCGGCCAGCCGCCGGTAGGAGTCCAGCAGCGCCTCGCGGTCGTAGGTGCTGGTGGTGACCAGGACCTCCTGCGCCCCCGTCTCCTTCAGTACCGTCTCCAGCTCGTGCGCGACCTGCTCCTCGGTGCCGGCGATGTGGCCGGTGAGGCCGGACTCGTAGAAGCCGCGTTCCTTGCCGGTCATGGCGAGCGCCTCGACGCGCTCGGCGGGCGGCAGGGGAGGGAAGGTGCCGTGCGTGCGGGAGTACGCCATCGCCCAGGCTTCGGGGGTCAGCAGCCGACGGGCCTCCTCGGGGGTCCCGGCCACCGCGACCGTGCCGGAGACGACCACGTAGGGTTCGCTCGCCCAGGGCGAGGGGCGGAAGTGCTCCCGGTAGTGATCGATGCCGCGCCGCATCTTCTCCCGGTTCCTGAAGTCGCCGATGACCATGGGCAGACCCGCCCGGGCCGCGATGCCGGCGCCTTCACCCATGGCCAGGACGAAGGGCGGCACGGTCAGTCCCTCGGCGGGACGGGCGTGCACACCGGTCGGGGAGGTGCCCCGGAACCAGCCGAGCAGCTCCCGCAGCTGGGCCTCGAAGTCCTCGGCGTCCTCCTTGTCACGGCCCAGGGCCCTGCGCACCCCGTCCGTGAAGCCCACGGACCGCCCCAGACCCATGTCGATCCGCCCGGGGAACAGCGACTCCAGCACCCCGAACTGCTCGGCCACGACCAGCGGCCGGTGGTTGGGCAGCATCACCCCACCGGTGCCGACCCGGATCGTCCGCGTCGCGGCGGCGACGGCGGCCGCCAGCACGGTCGGCGCGGAACCGGCGACCCCGGGCACCCCGTGATGCTCCGAGACCCACAGCCGGTGGTACCCGAGCCCCTCCAGCTCCCTGGCCAGCCGCACGGTGTCGCGCAGTGCCTCGGGATGCGTGTGCCCCTCGCGGGTGCGGGACCGGTCGAGGACGGAGAAGCGGGTGGTGGCGATCGAGGAACTCACACCGGGTTCAACGCGTGATGGCTCGCGGCATTCCCGCCGGTGCCGCCCCGCCGAAAACCCGGTGACCGCATCCCCGCACGTCAGCACAATGGAGCGGCACGGCCCGGCGCCGCCGGGTGCAGCGCGTGAAGAGGGGGGACCGGCCATGGCCGTCGCGAACGTCCTGCTGTCCGGCATCGTCGGCTCGACCGCGTACGGCCTGGCCCGTCAGGGCTCGGACATCGACCGCCTCGGTATGTTCGCCGCGCCCACCGAGGCTCTGCACGGGCTCCACACGCCGAAGGAGTCCCACGTCACCACGGCACCGGACCGCACCCTGCACGAGGCCGCCAAGTGGTGCCGACTCGCCCTCGGCGGCAATCCGACCGCCATGGAGCTGGTGTGGCTCCCGGACGAGCTGTACGAGGTGCGTACCCCGCTGGGCGACGAACTGATCGGCATACGTGCGTCGTTCCTGTGCGCGAAGCGCGTCCGGGACGCCTATCTCGGTTACGCCACCCAGCAGTTCCGCCGGCTCGAGAACCGCGGGGACGGCTCGTTCTCGGCGGACACCCGGAAGCGCACCGCGAAGCACGCCCGGCACCTGAAGCGGCTGTGTCACCAGGGCCTGTCGCTGTACACCACCGGCCGACTGGAGATCCGCGTCGAGGACCCCGAGGAGTACCACGCCTTCGGCGAGCGCGTGGCCGCCGACCCGGCGGCCGCGTTGCCCCTGCTCAGGCACTACGAGGCCGCCTTCGACGAGACGCCCACCGTGCTGCCCGAGCGGCCCGACGAGGCGGCCGTCGAGGCGTGGCTGCACCGGGTCCGCGGCCTCTTCTACACCGCGGGGACCACCACGTCGTGCTCGTGCTCGCAGGCCTCGTCGATGCCGTAGGTGTCCCAGGCGGGGAACGGGTCGTCCGCCGGTACGGGCTCGCCGGGTGCCATCAGGCAGCCGGTCAGGGCGGAGTGCAGAGCCGGTGCGTCCAGGCCCGTCCCGATGAACACCAGCTCCTGCGCGTGCGGGGTGTCGGTGTCGCGGGCCGCCGACGGTTCGAAGCGGGCGACGGAGCCGGCCTGTGACCACAGGCCCGTCACCCGCTGGCGGCTCGCCAGGGTGAAGAAGCCCTTGGAACGCAGGATCCGCCCGTACGTGCCGGCATCCAGTTCCTCCGTGACGAACGTCCACAACCGCCCCGGGTGGAAGGGGAGTTCGGAGCGGAAGACGGTGGAGGAGATGCCGTACTCCTCGGTCTCGGGGACGTGGTCGCCGTTGAGTTCCCGGACCCAGCCCGGTGCCTGCTGGGCGCGTTCCAGGTCGAACAGGCGGGTGCCGAGCACCTGGCGGAGGTCCACCCGGCCGTGCGTCGCCGGGACCAGCCGGGCGAGTGGGTTCAGCCGGGTCAGCGCCGCCCGCAGCCGGGCCGCCGTCTCCTCGTCGACCAGGTCGAGCTTGTTGAGGACCAGGACGTCGGCGAACTCGACCTGGTCGACGAGGAGATCGCTGACGGTGCGCTCGTCGTCCTCGTAGGGGGCGAGACCCCGCTCGGCGAGGTCGTCGCCGCTCTCCAGCTCGGCGAGGAAGTTGGCCGCGTCGACGACCGTGACCATGGTGTCCAGCAGGGCCACGTCGTCGAGGGTGGCGCCGTCGTCACGGGCGAAGGCGAAGGTGGCCGCGACGGGCATCGGCTCGGAGATCCCGGACGACTCGATGAGGAGATGGTCGAACCGGCCCTCGCGGGCCAGCCGGTCCACCTCTTCCAGCAGGTCGTCGCGGAGCGTGCAGCAGATGCAGCCGTTGGTCATCTCGACCAGGCGTTCCTCGGTCCGCGACAGGGCGGCCTCGCCGCCGCGCACCAGGGCCGCGTCGATGTTGACCTCGCTCATGTCGTTGACGATGACGGCGACGCGCAGCCCCTCGCGATTGGTCAGGACATGGTTGAGCAGGGTGGTCTTGCCCGCCCCGAGGAATCCGGAGAGCACGGTGACGGGCAGCCGTTCGTACGACACGGTGTCAGCCCTCGGGGCGCAGCAGCCCGCGCTCGTAGGCCTTGACCAGGTTCTGCGGTACGAGGTGACGGACGCCGTCGACGGTGACCGGGACCAGCGTCGGCGTGGCGGCCTTCCACTGGGCGCGGCGGTGACGGGTGTTGCTGCGGGACATCTTCCGCTTCGGGACAGCCATGGGACTCCTCCTCGGTGGGCAGGCACCGAGGACGCTACATGAAAATGGATCCCATTAACAATTCGCGCCCTCGGTGCCCGTGCCCGTCGCCCGGTGTCCCGGTCCGGTGCGTCAGTCGTCGGCGCCCACGAGCATCCGCACCTCGAACTCCTCGTGTGCGGTGCCGTCCTCGGCCGGGCCCTTGTCCAGCACCGTGCCGAGCCAGCCCAGCAGGAAGCCCAGGGGGATCGAGACGATGCCGGGGTTCTGGAGCGGGAACCAGGCGAAGTCGACCTCGGGGTAGAACGAGGCCGGGGCGGAGGAGACGACGGGGGAGAACCCGGCGAGCAGGACGGAGCTGGCCAGACCGCCGTAGAGGCTGAGCAGTGCTCCCTTCGCCGTGAAGCGCCGCCAGAAGAGGGTGTAGATGATCGTCGGCAGGATCGCGGACGCCGCGATGGCGAAGGCGAGGAACGCGAGCGTCGCGGTGTTCGCCCCCAGGCGACGAGCGCGAGCAGGATGCCGAGGATGCCGATGACCGCACCCGACAGCCGGGCGACGGTCAGCTCCTCCGTCTCGCTCGCGCGGCCCTTGCGGATCACCTCGCTGTACAGGTCGTGCGCGAGGGACGAGGCCGCGGCCAGGGTGAGTCCCACTGCCACGGCGAGCAGGGTCATATACGCCAGGCAGGTCAGCAGCGCGGTGAGGACACTGCCGCCCAGCTCGTGCGCGAGCAGCAGGACGGAGGCGTTGCCGGTGCGGTCCGTGCTCTCGATGGCGTCCCGGCCGAGGAGCGCGGTGGCGCCGAGGCCGAGGATGCCGGCCCCGAAGCAGACCGCGCCGACCAGACCGATGGCCCACACGACGGAGGAGCGCAGGACGCTGCTGGTGCGCGGGGCGAGCAGGCGCATCAGCACGTGCGGAAGGGCGGCGAGGCCGAGGACGATGGCCAGTTCGAGGCTGAGGAAGTCCAGCTTGTTGCTGACGGTGCCGCCGTAGCGCAGCCCGGGTTCGAGGAAGGTCAGGCCGGTTCCGCTGCGCTCGGCCGCCCTCTCGAGCAGCGCGTTCGGGTTCCAGTCGAAGTGGTACAGCACCCAGCCCGCGGTGAACAGCACGCCCACGATCAGCATCACGGCCTTGATGATCTGGATGACCGTCGCTCCGGGCATGCCTCCGAGGGAGGCGTAGAGGATCACGAAGGTACCGATCACGACCACGCACAGGGTGCGGGTGGTTCCGCTCGGGACGCCGGTGAACTGGGTCAACAGGGCGACGCTGCCCACGAGTTGCGCCACCAGGTAGAGGGTCGCGATGGCCAGGATGCAGACGGCCAGCGCGACCCGCACCGGCCGCTGCTGCCGGGGCAGCCGCAGCGCCACCGTGTCGCCCAGGGTGAACTTGCCCGTGCGGTGCAGGGGTTCGGCGATGAGCAGCAGCACCATCATCCAGGCGACGGTGGTGCCGCCGAGGTACATCAGCCCGTCGTACCCGGTCAGGGCGACCAGTCCGGTGCTGCCCAGCAGGGTGGCGGCGGACAGGTAGTCGCCGCACATGGCAAGGCCGTTGCGCAACGGCGACATGGCGCGGTTGCCGAGATAGAACTCGCTGATCTCGTCGCGCTGAGGTGCCGTCAGCAGAGCCGTGAACAGGGTGATCACGACCACGGTCAGGAACAGGACGAACGTCAGCTGGAGGCTGCTGTCGTCGATGGCGGCGAGCGTCACCACGTGCGGAACCCCCTTGTGCCGTGCTGGAGGGGCTGCCCGGACCCTTGGGGCGGAGCCGCCGCCGAGCGGGCACGGCGGCTGTCGTTCTCGTGCTGCCGGGACCTCAGGCCGCGGGCGAGCGGATCGACCCGGGTGCGCATGTGCCGGACGTAGCACCACGCGGTCACGCCCATGATGACGAACTGGCCGAGGCCGAGGGTGAGTCCGATCGTGAGGTGGCCGAACAGTGGCTGGTTCATCACCGCGGGCACAAAACTCGACAACAGCACATACAGCAGGAATCCGCCGACGGACAGGATCGTCGCCCGGGTGCCGAACCGGCGCTGCGCGCGACGCAGAGAGTGAAATTCGGGATGATCGGATATGCGAGACGGCGGAGTGTGTTCGATGTGCGGAAGTGGGAATGTGGGAGTGTCGTCCCGTCGCGGTGGAAATTCGGGCACAGGCGCACCTTCTTCGCTGCATCGTGCCCCGCACTCGACCCCTTGGAGTCAGTGGTCTCGTCCGGCTTTCGAGCAGGGTGGAGGGACGCCGGACGCACTGTGGGGGTGCGGGCTCTGTGGGGGTCTCGTGAAACCGAAAAACTCGCTGTTCGGATTCACGCGGACGGCCTCGGGGTTCTTTGTGGGGATCCCCGACCAGCCCCGCCCACGGGTGGTGGTGAGGCTGAATGCGGAGTATGTCAGTGGGACGCTTGAGCCATCAACTGTGAGGATCAATTGATGGCTGTTCATGGCTCGTTCACGCCACGGTTGAACGTTGGCGATACTGCGCCAGCTTGATCATAAAAGGCCCGGTCGATGAATAGTACGGACCATTTCTCCGGCCGGGCTGGTCAGAAGCGGGCGCCGACGGCGGTGCCGGACCGGGGGACGAGGAACGCCGGCGCCTTCGGCAGTGAGCCGTCCGCCGCGCGGGGGCCGGTGAGCGGGGCCGGGTCGGTGCTCAGGACCGAGGAGGCGTCCCACGTCCCGCCGATGTTCCAGGAGTTGCTGCTGGCGACCGTCCCGGACCCGACGGCCGCCGGGCGCTGGTCCGCGACGGAGAGGTTGCCGGTGAGCCTGGCGGTCCCGCCCGAGACGTCGGCGTCGAAGCCCGTACCGGCGTTGGCGTACGTCGAGTTGCGGCTCAGGGCGAGGGCGCCCGGGTTGCCGTTGTCGGTGAATCCGTGCTTGGCGTTCTTGAAGGCGACACTGCCCCGGACCGTGTGGGACATGGCCGGGGCCGGGCTGCCGCCGCCGAGTTTGTAGCCGTTCCCGTCGCCCGCGAAGTCGGGGAAGTTCCAGCGGTTGAAGCCGTTGCCGTACGCCACCGTGTTCTCGATCGTGACCGGGGAGGTGAACTTCCAGGCGTCGAAGCCGTCGTCGACGTTGTTCCACAGCCGGGCGCCGCGCACCACGTTGCCCGAACCGCTGCCCTCCTTGACGGCCAGGCCGTCGGCGCTCTCGCCGTTCTTGCGCGGGTCGCGGTTGCCGTAACTGTCCAGGTTCAGGATCTGGTTGTTGCTGGAGGCGCCCTGGAGCTGGAAGCCGGACTCGTAGTTGTCGTGCGTGCTCAGGCGCGCGAAGACATTGCTGTTGCAGCCGTCGCAGTACACGCCGTACGGGCCGTTGACGATCTCCAGGCCCGAGATCCGCCAGTGCGACGCCTCCATGTGGATCGCCCCGCGCTCGGCACGCGGGATGCTGCCGCCGACCGGCGTGTGGCTGGCGGGCAGCTTCTCCCCGTCGACGACCACGCGCTCGCCCTGGTGGGCCGAGAGGGTGATGGGCTGGGACGCGGTCCCTGAGCCGGCGATGGTGATGTTGTCGGTGAGGGCGTACGTCCCGCCCCGCACGCTGATGGTGTCACCGGGCCTCGCCAGGTCCACCGCCCGCTGAATGGTCCTCAGCGGCCGGTCGAGCGTACCGGGGCCGGAGTCGTCGCCGTCCGCCGCCACGACCAGGGTCGTCCCCGCTGCGGCTGCCGACCCTGCCGGCCCGCCCAGCGCCATGGCCACCGCGGCCCCCGCCATCGCCACGGACCAGATCGCTGCGTTACGCATACGGCCTCCTGCCTGTACCTGCGTGGGTGTCGCAGAGCAGTGACCGCCAGGGGGGTGAAGGTTGCCGGGGTGCGAGACACGGCCGGGGAGCGGGGCCATGGACCGGCTCCGGGCACGGCCCTGTTCCTGCGGACTCGGCCGGGGCGGCGCGGGGCGGGGGCGGGCTCCGGTGCGGTCTCGCGCTCTCGTGGATCGGGGCCTGGGCAGCGGGTTCGCTGCTCGGTTCTCGGTCGGGCCGTGGGCAAGCCCCGTTTCTTCGGACGGGAGTCTGGGCGCGCGGCGGGGGACGAGCTCCGGGAGCATTCTCGCGTGCCGTGGACGGGGAGCCGGGCAGTGGGCTCGTCGCTGGTGTGTCCGTCTCGGCCGTGTGCGGGGTTCCGGTTCCGGCGGGCCGCGGCGCGGGCGGGGGACGGCTCCGGCCGGCCTGGGGTTCCGCAGACGGCGAGCCGGGCAGCGGGCCCGCCGCCCGGATGTCGGTCGGCCGTGGGCGCAGCCCCGCTCCCCGAACCGGGGCAGACGTCGGTGAGTACTGCCGACACGGGCCGGGGGCGCACCCGCTCCGGGTGCGGTCCGGCGTTCGCGCCTGCCGGGGCCCGGGCCGGGGAGCCGTCGCCGACCGGCCCCGGCGCCCGCGCGGTCGGCCTGCCCGGGGAGGGCGACGGGGACCGCCGGACGGCCTAGGGTGGGCGGCGTGAGTGACGATCGCCGTGCGGCCCCGCTGGCCGTGTTCGACCTGGACAACACCCTCGCCGACACCGCGCACCGGCAGCGGTTCCTGGAGCGCAGGCCGCGGGACTGGGACGGGTTCTTCTCGGCGGCGCCCCAGGACCCGCCCCTCCCGAAGGGCATCGCGCTGGTCAAGGAGAGCGCGCGGGAGTGCGAGATCGTCTACCTCACCGGGCGGCCCGAGCGTTGCCGGCGCGACACGCTCGACTGGCTCGCCGCGCAGGGACTGCCCGAGGGGCGGGTGTACATGCGGCGCGACGCCGACCGCAGGCCCGCCCGGTTCACGAAGCTGGAGATCCTGCGGCGGCTCGCCCGCACACGCGCGATCCGGGTCCTCGTGGACGACGACGAACTGGTCTGCGAGGATGCCCGGCGGGCGGGCTTCACCGTCGTACGGGCCGACTGGGCGGCCAGGTCCGCCGAGCTGAAGGTGGCGCAGGAGCGGGAAGGACGCACCTGAGAGCACGCGTTGGCGGAGTGTTCACCTCCGCCGGGTATCTCCGGGCACAGAGGACAGCGGACAGCTGACCGCGGACATACGGGGGATGCCATGAAGGGAAGTCGTAGGGGCGCGCTCGCGGCAGCCGCGCTCGTCGGCGTCGCACTGCTCAGCGGTTGTGCGAAGCCCGACCGGAGCGAGATCGTCACCTGGACGGACGAACACGGCCGGGCCTGCACGGGTGTGGCGATCGTCGACTCCGAGGACGGCGACCGGGAGGTGAGCAGCATCGACTGCGACTACCCGCCGGAGGGCAGGCGGCCGGGCCGCTCCACCTCGGCACCCCTGCCGGGCTGAGCCGGCCGGAAGCAGGGCGGCGGACTACTCGGACTCCTCCAGCCGGAACCCCACCTTCAGCCCCACCTGCCAGTGCGCGATCTGCCCGTCCTCGAGCTGCCCGCGCACCTGCGTCACCTCGAACCAGTCCAGGTTGCGCAGCGTCTGCGAGGCCCTGTTGATGCCGTTGCGGATGGCCTCGTCGACGCCGTCGGGGGAGGTGCCGACGATCTCCGTGACCCGGTAGGTGTGGTTCGACATGCCGCTGCTCCTCTTCAGTGACGGGTGTCACACGTGACTCCACCGTGCCCCAAACGGCGGCGAAGCGCGAGACGTCGTCTCCCGCCCCGCCGCCAGGCGGCAGAGGGACGTCAGCGCACCACGCTCAGCGACAGCGCGAACCGGCCCGCGTCGTCCGTCCACCAGTGGGCCAGGTCCAGCCCCGCCGCGGACAGTTCGCGCCGCACTCCCTCATGCCGGAACTTCGCCGACACCTCGGTGCGCAGCTCCTCACCCGCCTCGAAGTCCACGGCGAGGTCGAGCGCCGGCACCTTCACGGTCTGCGCCGTACGGGAGCGCAGCCGCATCTCGATCCACTCGTGCTCGGCGTCCCACGCCGCCACATGGTCGAACGCGGCCGGCTCGAAGTCGGCGCCGAGCTCGCGGTTGATCACGGTGAGCACGTTCTTGTTGAACGCGGCCGTCACCCCGGCCGCGTCGTCGTACGCCCGGACCAGCACCTCCTCGTCCTTGACCAGGTCCGTGCCCAGCAGCAGCGCGTCGCCCGGGGCGAGCAGGGCCCGCACGGACGCCAGGAACGCGGCGCGCTCGACGGGCAGCAGGTTGCCGATCGTGCCGCCGAGGAACGCCACCAGCCGCGGCCCCGGCGTCTCCGGCAGCGTCAGCTCCGCGGTGAAGTCGGCGATCAGCGCGTGCACGTCGAGCGCCGGCCGCTCGGCGGCGAGCGCCTGTCCGGCCTGGGTGAGGGCGCTCTCGCTGACGTCGACGGGGACGTAGGTGTGCAGGTCCGTCAGGGTGTCCAGCAGGTGCCGCGTCTTCTCCGAGGAGCCGGAGCCGAGCTCGACCAGGGTGCGGGCCCGGGTCGCCGCGGCGATGTCGCCGGAGCGCGCCACGAGGATCTCCCGTTCGGCGCGGGTGGGGTAGTACTCGGGCAGTTCGGTGATCTTCTCGAACAGGTCGCTGCCGTGCGCGTCGTAGAACCACTTCGGCGGCAGCGTCTTGGGACGGCCGGTCAGACCCCGGTGGACGTCGGCGCGCAGCGCGGCGTCCGTGGCGTCCTCGGGCAGCGTGCGGGTGAGGTGGAACGGGCTCACGTACGGGGCTCCTTGGGTGAGGCGGGCACGAAGGCGTCGGCCGGCTCCTTCAGCGGCGTGAGCAGCACGTCCGTGCGGCTCGCCGCGAGCAGCGTGCGGTCGGGCACCTCCTGCCAGTGCGGATCGTCGTCGTAGGGCTCCGAGGCCACGACGGTGCCGCCGCCGGGCCGGTTGAGATACCAGAGGGTGTCGCCCCAGGCGGTCGCGGTGATGGTGTCGCCGTCGGTCAGCAGGAGGTTGAGCCGGGAACCGGGCGCGGCGGCGGCGACCTCCAGGACCGTGTCGGCCAGCGCCTGGCCCTGCTCGTCGCCGCTCCCGAGCCGGGCCAGGACCAGGGCCCACACGAGCGCCGAGTCGTTGCGGGCCTCCAGCGACAGCAGGTCCTCCGGCGGCAGGGTGCGGGACACCGGCGCGAGCGAGCCGGGCCAGCCCTTGACCGCCCCGTTGTGGCTGAACAGCCAGGTCCCCGCGGCGAACGGCGCCGCCGCGGCCTCCGCGTCCGCGCCCGACAGCGTCGCGTCCCGCACTGCGGCGAGTATTGCGGTGGACCGTACGACCCGGGCGAGATCGGCGAACGACAGGTCCGCCCAGACCGGCCCGGCCCGGCGGTAGCGGGCCGGCACCGGGTCGCCCTCGGCGTACCAGCCCACGCCGAAGCCGTCGGCGTTGACCGTCCCGTACTGCTGCCGCCGGGGCGCCCATGACTGCCGGTACAGGCCGTGCGGGGGATCCACGAGGAAGCCGCCGAGCGGCTCCGCCGGCCCCACGTACGCCACGTGACGGCACATCAGACGTCCTCCGAGCGGGCCGTGCGGAACCCGGAGAAGATCTGCCGCCGGATCGGGTGGTCCCAGTTGCGGAACGTGCCCCGGCAGGCCACCGCGTCCACGGCGAACGAACCGCCGCGCAGCACCTTGTAGTCGGAGCCGAAGAAGACCTCCGAGTACTCCTTGTACGGGAACGCCCTGAACCCCGGATACGGCAGGAAGTCGCTCGCCGTCCACTCCCACACGTCGCCGATCAACTGCCGTACGCCGAGGGGCGACTCACCGGCCGGGTAGCTCCCGGCGGGCGCCGGACGCAGATGCCGCTGGCCGAGGTTGGCGTGCTCGGGCCCCGGGTCGGCGTCGCCCCATGGGTAGCGCATGGAGCGGTCGCCGGCCGGGTCGTACCGGGCCGCCTTCTCCCACTCGGCCTCCGTGGGCAGCCGGCGTCCCGCCCAGCGTGCGTAGGCGTCGGCCTCGTACCAGCACACGTGCAGCACCGGCTCGTCCGGCGGGATGGCCTCGGTGACGCCGAAGCGCCGCCGCAGCCACTGCCTGCCGTCCCGCCGCCAGAACAGCGGGGCCGTGAGGGAGCTGCGGCGGACGTGGGCCCAGCCGTCCGCCGTCCACCAGCGCGGGTCGTCGTAGCCGCCGTCCTCGATGAAGGCCTGGTACGCGCCGTTCGTCACCGGCGTGGTGTCGATCCGGAAGGGCGCCACCTCGCGCCGGTGCGCGGGCCGTTCGTTGTCCAGGGCCCACGGCTCGTCGGAGGTGCCCATCGTGAACGGGCCGCCCGGAACGAGGACTTCGGACGGGCCGGTGAACAGCGGCACCGGCTCCGGGTCGGGCGCGGTCAGCGCCTGCGGGCCCCGGCGCAGCTGATGGGTGATCAGCATGGTTTCGTCGTGCTGCTGTTCGTGCTGCGCGATCATCCCGAAGGCGAACCCGGCCTCCGTCAGCCGTGTCCCGTGGAACGCGGCCTTCTCCAGCACGTCCAGGGCGCGGCCACGGACATCGGCCGCGTACGTGCGTGCCTCGGCCGGCGACAGCAGGGGCAGCTTCGGCCGCTCGGCCCGCGGATGCTCGAAAGCGTCGTAGAGGCCGTCGATCTCGGGCCGTATCGCCTCGTGCCCGGCGACGGCCCGCAGCAGCCACTGCTCCTCCTGGTTGCCGATGTGTGCCAGGTCCCACACGAGCGGTGACATCAGCGGCGAGTGCTGTGCGGTCAGGTCGGGGTCCTCGACACAGCTCGTCAGCAGGGTGGTGCGGTCACGGGCGACGACCAGCGAGGCGACCGCGCGCTCGCGCAGGACCTCGGGGTCGGCGGTATCGGTGTCGACAGCGGGGCTGGTGTCGGTCATGAGCGCGGGTCCTTCCCGTGGGCGCGACCGTCCGTGCCGCGCTGTCGGTCGAGCAGGTCGTCGGCCGGGCAGCGGCCCAGGACGACATAGCGGTCCAGATAGGCCGTGACGGCCTCGACGACCTCGGGCGCGGCGCCGAGCCGGGGCAGGGCGTCCAGCGCGGCCGTGAAGCACGTGACGGCCACCTCGCGCAGTTCGGCGTCGGCCAGACCGCTGCGGGCCGCGTCGACCCACAGCGGGTTGTGCGGCGCGGGCATCCCGAGTGTGCGCTCGGCCAGTGGTTTCACGGCCCGGTAGGCGGTCTCTGCGGCCTCCGGGTCGTCGAACAGTGCCGCCGTCACGGCCAGCGGCACGATCCAGCCGTCGTCGCCTGGCTGCGCGTCGATCATGCGCAGTTCGAGGTGGCCGCGCGGTCTGACCGGCGGGAACAGCGTCGTGACGTGGTAGTCGAGATCCTCCCGCGTGGGCGCCCGGGGGACGCCGGTGCGGATCCACTCGCGGAAGGTGAGCCCCTCCGGGACGTCCCAGGGCCCGCCGTCGCGCCGTACGCACATCACGGGGGAGTCCAGCACGTGCCGGGCCCAGGCGCCGCGCGGGTCGGCGTCCAGGGGCGGGCCGCCCGCCCGGCCGGCGCCGATCCGGGTCCACATCAGCTGCCGGGTGGACAGCCAGCCGGTCGGCCGGCGACCGGCGAGCGGGGAGTTGGCGAACACGGCCACCAGGACCGCGCCCAGGTGATGGGCCAGCCACCAGCGCCGCACATGGCCGAGGGGCCCGGGCTCCTCGTGGCCGGCGTCCACGCAGACCTGCACGGAGGCCGAGGCGCACATCATGGCGCGGCCGGAGGGGCCGGTGCGGTCGAGGCAGGCCTCCATGGCGTCGTAGCGCGGTTCGCGCAGGAACCGGCGCGGTTCATGCCAGGGATCGTGGCCGAGGCCGACCAGGGTGAGGCCGTGTCCGCGCAGGACCGCGCGGACGGCGTCGAGGTCGGCGGAGACGGTGGCGATGACGTCCGTCAGGGAGGCGGCGGGGGGCGAGCTCAGCTCCAGCTGGCCGCCGGGCTCCACGGTGAGCGCCGACCTCAGGGACAGGGGCCGCAGCGCGGCGTAGGCCGCGTCGAGTCGTTCGGGTGTGACGGGGAGCTGCGGTGCGCGCAGCTCGTGGACGAGCCATTCCACCTCGACGCCGAGGCGGCGCGGCGGGCCGGTCTTGAAGCAGATGCCGCGCACCAGAGCTTCGACCTCGGCTTCGGACAGGGCGGTGTGCGGCTTGGTACAGCCACCCGCCGGGGCAGTGGACGCATCAGACATGTCGGGATCCTCCTGAGATTCCACCATGCCACCGGTCCGGGCTCTTCGGCGGCCCGGGCCGGGATCACTCGTCCCACCCAAGTCCCTCGTGTCGCTCGGCACAAGGGGGCGTACCGGGGCGTTCCGGGGCGGTCGTCCGGACCGGCCGGGCGTTTCCCGGCGCTTTCCCCGGTGTTCTCCGGTGGCGAAAACTCCGTTGCGTCACGCGGTCGGCATCACCCACGATGCCTGCGTGAGCACGACAAAACCGGCCGCGCGGCACGCGGTCACGGCGCACACGGGGGTGGCGCCGTGAGCGCGCGCCTGCGCGGTGTCGCACAGCAGACCGAGCAGATCGTGGCGGCGGGGGCCTACCGGGCACCGGACGGGCGCGAGGTGTCGATCGCCGACGAGCTGCGTGCTGCGCGCGAGGGCACGCGCATGTACGGCCCGGAACCGGTGCCGGTATCTGTGTCCTCCACCCGGGTGACTCGGATGCTGCTCGAGGTCACGGGTGAGAGCAGCCTGGAGGCGGCCCGCCGGCTCGGCGGACACGTGGCCGTGCTGAACTTCGCCTCGGCCCGCAACCCCGGCGGCGGTTACCTCAACGGCGCCCAGGCCCAGGAAGAGGCCCTGTGCCGGGCCTCCGCGCTGTACACCTGCCTGCTCCGGGCCCGCGCGTTCTACGACCACCACCGCGCCCACCGCGACCCGTTCTACACGGACCGTGTCATCCACTCACCCGCCGTGCCCGTCTTCCGTGACGACCGGGGCCGCCTGCTGGACGAGCCGTACACCGCCGGCTTCCTGACCGCGGCGGCGCCCAACGCGGGCGTGGTGCACCGCACGGCACCCGAACGAGCCCCGGAACTGCCGACGGCCCTGTCCGTCCGCGCCGAACGGGTCCTGGAGACGGCCGCCGCCCACGGCTACCGGCGGCTGGTGCTGGGCGCCTGGGGATGCGGCGTCTTCCGCAACGACCCGGCGCAGGTCGCCGGGGCGTTCCGGGCGCTGCTGGAACCCGGCGGGCGCTTCGCGCAGGCCTTCGAGCACGTGGTGTTCGGGGTGCTGGACCGGACGCCCGGCGCCGCGGTGCGGGGCGCCTTCGAACAGACTTTCAGTTCCAGCCGTAGCGCTCCCGCAGCCGGTGCCTGACGAGGTTGAACCGCATACGGTCCAGGGCGCAGGCCTCCCGGCGCATGCCGTCCTCGTGCAGACGCAGGACCCGGTCCACATCGACCCAGGACTCGCGGCCCGACCGGTCCCACGGTCCGCTGCCGATCGGCACCCACTCCCGGTCCCCGTCATGCCGCTTGCTGGACAACTGCACGGCGAGGAACGTCCCCGCCGGCTCGCGGGCGACCACGAGCACCGGGCGGTCCTTGCCGCGCCCGTCGTTCTCCTCGAAGGGCACCCACGTCCAGACGATCTCGCCGGGGTCGGGGTCGCCGTCGTGCGCGGGCGAGTACTCGGTGCGCACCCGGCCCACCTCGCGCGGATCGGCCTGAGTCGTGGCGGAGGGGCCTGAGCGGCCCGGGACGTTCTCATCGGTAAACGCGGTCACGCGGGCACCCTAGACGTTGCTCCCACGCGCCCGGCCACCGACCGGTCGCCGTGCGGAACCACGCACGGGTCGCTCAGGCGGCAGCGGACCGTTCCGCGACCGGCGGCGCGGGCCACTTCTCGTGCCAGCGCAGCTCCGCCTCCAACTGCGCGGCCACCTGCACCAGCAGCGGTTCGCTGTTCGCCGGGCCGAGCAACTGGGCCCCGACGGGCAGACCGTCCGCCGTGAAACCGGCGGGCACGTTGACGCCCGGCCAGCCCAGCACGTTCCACGGCCAGGCGTACGGACAGGCGGCGATCATCGCCCGGTCGGTGGCGAAGCCGCTGAGTTCCAGCAGGGCGCCGATACGGGGCGGGGGAGCGGCGGTGGTGGGCGCGAGGACGATGTCGTACGAGGTGAAGAACCCGCCGATACGACGGTGCAGGACGGTCTCCGCCCGCCGGGCCGCCCGCAGCGGTGCCCCGCCGAGCAGCCGGCCCAGCCGGGCCGCTCCCAGGGTGCGCCGGTCCAGCAGCGCCGGGAAGGGCGCCTCGGCCACCCGCTCGGCGATCCCGGCCGTCGCGCGCGGCACGAAGGTCAGCCCGATCTGCCCGTACGGCGGGTCCGCCTCCTCGACCGTGTGTCCCAACGCCGCCAGCTGCTCGGCGAGTTCGACGATCCGGGTCCGCACCTCAGGCAGCAGCCGGGCGGGAACGGCCGTGAACGGCGGCTTGAGGGCGAGCGCGATGCGCAGCCGCCCGGGGTCACGGCCTACGGCCGCCGACGCGTCCACGGCCGGGGGCCGGTGCGGGTCCTGCGCGTGGTTGCCGCTCGCCGCGTCCAGCAGCAGGGCCGCGTCGGCGACCGTACGGGCCAGAGTGCCGTTGACGGTGATGCCCTGGAAGGACTCGCCGCGCGGCCAGGTGGAGACGCGGCCGCGCTGCGGCTTGATACCGACCAGATGGGTCCATGCGGCCGGGATCCGCACCGAGCCGGCGCCGTCCGAGCCGAGCGCGGCGGGCACCAGACCGGCGGCCACCGCGGCGGCCGAGCCGCCCGAGGAACCACCCGGCGTATGGGCCGTGCTCCACGGATTGCGGGTGGCTCCGAAGGCCGGCCCCTCGGTGAAGGGCCACTGCCCGAACTCGCAGGTGTTGGTCTTGCCGACGATCACGGCCCCGGCCGCGCGCAGCCGCCGTACCGCCTCACCGTCCTCGGCGACCGGCGGGAACTCCCCACAGCAGCCGAAGGCGGTCGGCTCGCCGGCCACGTCCATGTCGTCCTTGACCGCCACGGGCACCCCGAGCAGCGGCCTCCGCGCGCCCGCGGCCAGCTCCCGGTCGGCGGCCTCGGCCTCGGCGAGCGCCGCCTCGGCCCGGACGATCCGGAAGGCGTTGATGCTGCCCTGCGTCGCCTCGATGCGCGCCAGCGTCCGCTCGACGAGCGCCCGGGACGTCACATCCCCGGCGGCCAGCGCACGGGCGGTCTCCGCCAGGCCTGCGGCTCGGTCGAGCGTCATACGGACACCTCCGGAAGCAACCTCTCTACCGAACGGTAACGTCCGATGGCCGGTGGTGGAACGCCGACGGCAGGAGTGGATATTCACCCACTGACCACATCTACCTCACTGGGCTCATCCGCTCCTGTTCAAACCATTGACGCGTCCCTGCCTCGCCCTTACTTTCTGAGCCCTCACTTCTGATCGAGTTTCCGAACCTTGTTCGGTATATCGATCCCTTGTGTCTCAGGGAGAGCCGCCCGTGACCTCACATCCCGCCGCCCCGTCCCGCCGTACGCTGCTGCGCGCCCTGGCCGCCCTGCCCGCCTCCGCCGTGCTGCTGGGCGAGGCGCCCGGACTGCTCGGCAGCGCCCTGGCCGCCGCACCGCCGAACGGCTCCGCCACCCGGTACACGATCGTGCCGTTCCTCAACAGCAACGACGGCACGGTCAACGTCTACCAGTCCGACGACGCCACCGACTTCCGGCTGCTGCGCTCCTCCGCCTACACGCCGCCGGCGGGCCGGATCCGCGACGCGAGCGTCATCAGACACACCGACGGCTACTACTACGTCACCTACACCACGCGCACCTGGCAGGACACCAGCAGGACCATCGGCTTCGCCCGCAGCTCCGACCGCGTCAACTGGACGTTCCTGTACGACTACACCGTCCCCGTCGCGAACCTCTCCCGCGCCTGGGCCCCCGAGTGGTTCGTCGACAGCGACGGCAGCGTCAACGTCATCGTGTCCTGCTCCACCACGAACGACGAGTGGATCTTCACGCCGTACCTGCTGCGGGCCACCAACTCGGCGCTGACGGCGTGGACTTCACCAGTCGCGCTCTCCGGCATCGGCGCCAACCACATCGACACGTTCATCGTGAAGATCGGCTCGACATATCACGCCTTCCCGAAGAACGAGACGACGAAGTACATCGAGTACGCCACCGCCTCGAACCTCACCGGCCCGTACACGATCCGCAGGACGGGCGACTGGGCGGGCTGGGGCAGCTACCGCGAGGGCCCGGCGCTGGTGCGGCTCGACAACGGCGGCTGGCGCATCTTCTTCGACGGCTACGGCGACGGCAGCTACTACTACAGCGACAGCTACGACACGTTCGCCACCTGGACGGCACCGGCCGCGCTCCCCGGCATCTCCGGCACGGCCCGGCACTTCACGGTCGTCAAGGAGACGGTCTCCGGCGGCCCGAGCCTCGCCCGGAACACCACCCGCTCCTTCCGGTCGGCCAACTACTCGACCCGCTACTGGCAGCAGCAGTCCTCGCTCCTCAACCTGCCCGTGGTCAGCGGCTCCAGCACCACTGCCGAGAAGCAGGCCGCCACCTTCACGGTCGTCGCCGGCCTGGCCGACGGCAGCGGCTGCTCCTTCCGCGACGCGGCCGGCAACTACCTGCGCCACTGGGACTTCCGCGCCCGCTTCGACCCGAACGACGGCACGAGCACGTTCGCCAAGGACGCCACGTTCATCCTCCGGACCGGCATGGGCTCCGGCTCCGTCCGCTTCGAGTCGTACAACTACCCTGGGTACTACCTGCGCCACTACGCCTACCAGCTCCGCGTGGAACGCCCGGACGGGACGGACCTGTTCCGGCAGGACAGCTCGTTCGTGCCGGTGGCTGCCTGGGGGTGACCTTCGGAGTACTTCCCTCCGCTTCCCTGGTTTTCCCGCGAGTTCCCGGCCGAGTGTGCACTAGTTGTGCACTGGGCGGGAGGGGGCAGGGGTGCCTGATGAGATGGCGGGAGCGGGCTGGCAGGCGCGGTCCGGGGCGTCTGCGCGTCCTATGGCGTCAGCGGGTCTGCAGGGCTGAACCGACTCTGTGACAGCCGTGTTGGAGAGTTGCAGCGTGGGCACCGTTGCCGTCGGCTGTCCTCTCTCACCCGGACAGCACGCCTTCGCGGGCCGGGTTGTCCGAGCTCCAGTGGATGATGGGCCACTCACACTTATAGATCGAGGGGTACCCCATGGACCGTGACGCTGCGGACTTGCTGTCGTTTCTGAGCGCTCGTCTGGATGAGGACGACGCTGCGGCCCGCGCAGCGAAGGGCGAGGGCTCGGGTGATCTGAGCGCCCGCGTCCTTGCCGATGTTGTTGCTAAACGCGGGCTTCTGCGCATGGTGGAGTGCCAACAGCGGAACGCCGGCGCCGAAGACTTCATGGTTCACGGGCCCGCCATGGTCATGCTGGCCGCGCTCAAGCCCGTGCTTCGCCACCTTGCCAGTGCGTACGTCGATCATCCTGACTTCGATCCCGAGTGGGAGCCGAACGAGGACGAGTATGAGCCCGACGAGAGGTTCAGCACCCGCAGCCGGGATTACACCGTCTGACCACAGAGTTCTGCTGAAACCGATCGCGGAGGAAGACAACGGTGCGGGCGGCAACCTGCTCATCAGCCAGCTTCTACGCCAAGAACCGAATCATCGACGCAATGGAAGACGGCTTCATCGTGAAGATCGTCTCCTGACGTGCCGACGGCGGGGGTGCCGAGCTGTCGGCATCCCCGCCCTTGACCGTGTTCAGGCCGTCGCGGACCAGAACCGCGCGCCCCTCGAATCGTATGCCTTGTCGCCCAAGATGGACTCGGGGCGCCATCGCGGACTGTCGGGTTGTCCGTCGACGGGCGGTATGCCGTCGACGAGGCCGAGGTCCTGGGTGATGCCGCTGGCGTTGGCGGCGGTTGTGATGATTGTCAACCGGCGATGGACCGGTCACGGCATCCTGCTTTCGCGCGGACGTGGGAGCCGTCCACGCACGCGCGGGACCAGTCTGGCTTGCCGACCGCTTGGCGAGCAGAGGGAGTGCAGCCGCTCGAAGACTCCCGCCTTCTGCCAGCGGTCCAGGCGCCGCCAACCTCGCCTCCTTGCGCTCGGCGTCCGCCGCGTTGACATCGGCCAGGGCGGCGGGGTCTGGGGGCCTTGCCTACGGGAGGCCGAAGAGTTCTGCGCACCGCGCTCGCCGGGTGCCCTGACGGCGGCACGCGATGATCAGCCGTTACGGTGCGCGTCGCGTTCGGCGCTGTAGACGTGAAGGTCACGGCCGAGCACGTTGTAGACGGACGCCGACTGCTGGACCACCACCTGGCCCGCTGCGATGCTGTTCATGTGCGTCCGGTGGGAGATCAGGTCGACGAACTGCCTCACCCGGGCGACGGCTTCCGGGTCGTCCTCCAGCAGCAGCCGTAGCCGCGCGCCCCACTTGGTCAGCAGCTCACCGCGCATCTCCTCGCGTGACTCCGCAGGGACATGCTCGACCGTGTCCGCCAGGGTTTCCAGCCACCTCGCCAGCTCGGCGCTGTCCTCCCGGTTCCCGTCGAGACATCCGACGAACGCATCGCGCACCGCGGACCAGTCCGCCTCGCCCGCGGCAGATGCCAACGCTGTGGCGGCCGTCCTCGCGAGCAGCCTCACCTCGGGTTCCATGGGACCTCCTCGTCCGGCCAGGCCGCAGGGTGAGCATACCCGTCACCCCTCTCCTCGTACGCGGGACAGTGCAGCGCGCAGGGAGCGCGTCACGGAGTGATCGCCACCGAGAACGCGGGCCGCGACCTGGAGCGACTGGGCCAACACCACCGCCGCACGGTCGGGCTGCCCGGTGCGACGGAGCGCCTCGGCGAGGCCGTGCTGCGCGACGAGGGTCTCGGCGTGCTGCTCACCCAGGATGCGGACCCGCGCGTCGACCGCCTCTTCCAGCAGCAGCAGGGCCCTTTCGGCGTCGTCCAGGGACAAGTAACCCAGTGCCAGTGAGTTAAGCGAGGTCAGGGTGTCCGGATGGTCCGGGCCGAGCACCCGCTTGCGGGCGATCAGCGCCCGCTCCAACAGCGTGATTGCTGTCGCCGGATCCGTCGTCAGGTGAGCGACACCGAGGTTGTGGACGGTCGCCAGAGTCCTGGGGTCGTCGTCACCGAGAACTCTGGTCTGACCGTCGAGCACCCGCCCGTAGGACTCCCGTGCCTCGTCCAGGTCCCCGGTCATCAGGTGCAGGTACGCGAGGTTGCCGCGGGTGGCGAGTGTGTCGGGATGAACCTCACCCAGTATCCGGGCCTGCTCGACGAGGAGCCTGGTGTAGCGCTCCCGGGCAGCCGTCAGGTCTCCTGCCGAAGCGAGGACGGAGGCGAGGTTGTTCTCCGTGTGCAGCGTCTGGATGTGGTGCGGGCCCAGGATGCGCCTTTGGGCGGCGAGCAGTTGCTCGTACGTCGAGAATGCCTGCTGCAGGTCGCCGACCGCGGCATACGCGGCCGCAAGGTTGTGCCGGGTGACGAGGGTGCGCGGATGGTCGTCCCCGAGCACCCGACGCTGTTTCCGGAGGATCTCTTGGTACGCCTCCAGCGCGGCGTGCAGGTCGCCCAGCGATTGATGGGCCAGCGCGAGGTTCGCTGCCGTTACGAGCGTGCTGGGGTGGTCATCGCCCAGGATGTTCGTCTGGCGGCGATGGACGTCCGCGTACAGGCGAACGGCTGTGGTCAGGTCGCCTGCCGAGGCGTAGGCGCCCGCAAGGTTGTTCATCACCGCCAGGGTGTCCGGGGCATCGTTGCCCACTGTCGCGCGCAGGTCCTCGACCGAGTGCTCGAGCAGCGCGACCGCTCGCCGCACGCTGCCCTGTTCGTGGTGGAATTCCCCGGTGCGGGCCCGCAGGGCGGCCGTGGCCAGGGTGGAGAGGCCCCGAGGGGTGTGGGTGTCGAGGTGGTCGATGTGCGGAACCAGGGCGCGCCACCAGGCCAGCGACTCCCGGCCCGTCGACTTGTCATCCGGGAGTGACGCCAGCAGAAGGTCGACCGCACGCTCGTGCGCCCGGCGGATGTCGGCCGGGTTCCGGTGCGGGTCGGACGCGTCCGGGGTGCGGGCGGTCGCCTGGACCAGGGGATGGACGGCGATGACGCCGTCCTCGAGAACGATCAGACTGTGCGCGGCGAGCCCGGTCAGCGCTCGGATGATGTCCGGTCGGCGTCCCAGCTCGTCCATGAGGGCGCGGGGAATGCCCGTCGGGGCGTACCAGGCCAGGACCCGCAGCACGTCCACGGCCTGTGAGAAGTGCGCCAGCCGGTCGAGCGTAATCTGCCACACCCGTCCGATGGTTCGCTCGGAATCCCACCCTTCGCCGGAGGACCGCAACATGTCCGCGGGGTATTCGTGCAGCATCTGGAGATAGTCGGCGGCACCGACATACGCCTCCCGGCAGTAGGCGGCAGCCTGGGCGATCGCCAGCGGCAGCCTGCCGAGTTCATCGCACAAGGTGTTCACGCCGGCGGATGCGGCGGCGCTGTCATCTCCGGTGGCGGAGATCCGCAGGAACAACTCGACGGCGGACGCCTGATCCAGTTCAGCGAGCCGTAGATCGACGGCCGCCGTGCCGTGCCAGCCCGTTGCCCGCCGGGTCGTCACCAGCATCCGGCCTCGCGTCCCAAGGCGCGCGAAGAGCGCTCGCACGTCATCGGGCTCGGTCACATCGTCGAGAACCAGCAGCCAGCCGCTGTGCGACACCAACCACTGCAGCGCGCGGGCGCGCAGTGTGTCCGCGGGCAGCATGGCGAGAGCCGGCTGCAGGGCCCGGGCGAAGTCGGCCAGACCGGCGTCGATCGCCTGGCGCGTGTCGGCGTGGATCCACCACACCACATCACCCCGCGTCACGCTGAGCGCGGCGACACGCGCGGCGAGCGTCGACTTGCCCACGCCGCCCAGACCGTGCACCACGAGCACGGGCGCCGGGCCTTCGGTGGCCAACGCATCGACCAGGAGCCGCAGCTCTCGCTCCCGCCCGACGAAGACGCCCGGCAGGCTGGGGAGGTTGGTCAGTCCGGGAACCGGCTCCACCTCTTCCAGGGGCGCGAACGCCTCGGGCGGCAGCACGACCGACGGGCTCACCGCATGCAGGGCTTCGGGAGAGCTGTCGGCCGCGACATGGGAGAACGCCATCGCCAGGTCCGCGGCGACGTCGCCGGCGGGCGTCCCGTCCGAGCCGTCGGCTGCTGGGGCGCCCGCCCGGTCCCGGCGGCGTGGCCACTTCACGGGGCGACCCTACTCGTCAGACGGCGTGCTGCCCGGCGCGTCATCTCCCTGGCCCTGCGCCCGCATGGTCCTCCCCTTACACTCATCCGCGCCGCCGCCGTCCCGGTCATCATCGCGCCCCCTCGCCTCTCGGCACCCGCCATCACGATGTCCCCCTGCGGAAGTCGTCCCGGCAACGTGTCCCGAACACGACCTCGGCACGCGCCCGCGCCGCCTCGATCTGATGCGGCATGCGATGTGCGCTGCCCTCGCTGGGAGTGCGGGCGACGGCCTGGACAAGGCGGTGGACCCGCACGTTCTCCTGATCGAGTCCGATGAGGCTGTGTGCGGCCAGCCTGAGGAGCGCCTTGTGCAGGGCAGGAGGCGGAGCCAGAGGATGGAGCACGGGGCGCGGCACGTTCGTCGTCGCAAGCCCGAGCTCGGCCGGAGGGAACCAGGCGAGCGTGCGCAGCACGTCGCCGGCGAGCGGGGTGTCGGCAAGACGGTCGAGACTGGGCTCCCAGACTCCGGCCATGGTCCGCTCCAGCTGCGACCCCTCGTAGGGGGCCTGGTGCATGACGTCCGGAAACTCCGCCAGCTTGGCCAGATAGCGATGAGGTGTCAGGCCTTCCTCCAGCAGGCAGTAGGCGGCCGCCTGCTGTACGGCCAGGGCGAGAAACCCGAGCTCCGCACAGAGTCGCCGTGCCTCGGCGACGACACGTCCCTCGTGCCTGGTGCAGATTCTGGTGAACAGTTCCACGGCCGCTTCTTCGGACAGCAGCGGTACCGGTACGGCGGTGGCGATGTCGTGCCATACGGCCGCGGCGAGCCGGGAAGTGATCAGTACACGCCCGTGGTCCCTGGCGATCGTTTTCAGGAAGCGCACGTCGTCCGGGTCGTTCACGTTGTCCAGCACCAGCAACCAGCCGCTGTGCGACATCAGCCACTGCTGCGCCCGTTCGCTGAGCGCCTCCGGTGTCACGATCTTGGCCACCACGTCCTGCAGACGACCGCCGAATCCGGCCAGCCCGGAAGCGATGGACTTGGCCGAACGTCCGTCGACCCACCAAACCGGGTGGTACTGGTCGGCATGATGCACAGTCCACTGGGCGGCCAGTGTGGTCTTCCCGGTTCCGCCCAGTCCGTACAGCACCTGCATCATCGCCCCGTCGTCGAAGCCCTTGCTGATCGCGTGGAGCTCGTCACGCCGTCCGACGAAGTTCCTCGGCTCGTCGGGTACTTTCCGCAGACCGGGGCCCGCAGCGATGTCGGCGGGTGACACGAAGGCCTCCGAGGGCACGGTCAGCGCCAGGTCCGTCCGGCTGTTCACCGCGGTGGCGCCGTCCCCGGTCGCCGCGGCTCCCACTCCGCCCCCTGCCGCGGCCGCCCTCTCGCCGGACGCCGAGACCAGGGCCGCCTCCGGATCGCCCGCAACGGGATCCTGGCCCAGCAGACTCAGCGGAGCCTCCGTTGTCCGCCAGGACGCAGGCGGCCACAGACGCCACTTCACGCCGACGGTCCCGACGCCCCGGGCACCTCGCCGGACGTCCGCCCGGAACCCACCGGAAGGCTGCAGTCACCTGAACTCCGCGTTGGACGTCGTCCCCGGCTGCCGCTTGCCCCCATGGGGCCCATCATGGCGCGCGTCCTCAGTGCGGGGCACGGGATCGGCAAAGAAAAGCGGGAAACAAACCCCTTGCGGGCGGGGCATCGAATGGCTGTGAGGTGACACGAAGGCTGGCCGGATAGCGCGGAAGTTCCCGCAGGTCGCACGTCCGCGCCCCTCGTGCCTGCCGCTCTCTGAGCTAGTCAAGGAGATCAGCGCCCTGGACGAGGCCGCCGCAGCCTGGAACAAATCTGCCCTGCTTGCTAGACGTTGGCCCCGTCGGGGGTGCTGCCCTCGTCGACGCTGAGGGAAAGCCCGCTGTAGCGGTTGATGAGGAGGTGGTTTCCGTCACCGGTGGGCGTGACGGCCCAGTGCTGCCGGGGGGATCCGGCGTCTGCCCAGATGCCGACGTTGCCGCCGTCCGCGCGGGAGAGACCCGCGACCTCCAGATGCTTGCCGCTGCCCAGACCCTTGATCGTGTAGTAGCCGTCGCCGGGCCTGGTGAAGGTCCACTTCTGGTTCGCCTGGTTGAGCCATGGCCACTGGTGCACGTTGGTGCCGTTGGCGGTGCGCGCGCCCTCCACGTCGGCGACCTTGCCACTGTGCCGGGCGACCAGCCGGTAGACGGTGCCGTCGCCGGGCAGTGTGGTGGACATCAGCGACGGCTTGACCGAGCGGCCGCCGACGGAGAACTGGCCGAGCTGTGGCGCACCAACCTCCAGCAGCGGCACAGCGTCCAACTCCACTTCGCCGAGGCCCTGATCACGAAGACCGGCGGCCGGTTGCGGGACGGCCACGACGCGGAGTCCGCCGCGGACATCACGCTCACGGTGCTCGGCCCGGAGACTTACGACCTGCTGGTCACCGGACGCGGCTGGATCCCGGCGCGCTGGGAAGCCTGGGCTGCGGACACGCTCGTCCGACAGCTGCTGCCCTGAATGGCGCAGCAGCCGGTGACACTCGGGTTCAACTGTGGCGCCGGCTGCGCCCGCGCACTCCGGTGACGAGTACTCCGATGGCGAAGATCAGGACGAGGACGAAGACGGCGACACCGAGGACGTCCTGGAGCCCACTGGCCAGGCCGCTGTAGCCGACGTCCACTCCGAAGATCACCGAGCACACGCCGGCAGCGAGGGCGGTCCAGCCCAGCCAGCCGGCGACCCGGCGACCGGTGAGAATCGCTGTCCCGAACAGCGCGAGGGTCAGCCCGAGCAGGATGCGGAAGTAGCTCTGGAATCCCCATTCCAGCCAGCGCACGGTCTCGGCGTTGGCAAAGCGGATCCGCTTCTCCGCGCCCGAGGCGCTGGCCCAGGAGTCGACGGCCTGCTTCAGTCCCACTCCGTCCAGCCCCTGCAGAACAGCCCAGATTGCGGCGGTCGCCACAGCTGCCGCGGCCGCGAGGCGAGCGACCAGTGCAGACTCGTCAGTGCCGCGCAGGACGCGGTACAGCAGGAGCAGGCCGCCCAGCGTCACCAGGACGCCGATGAACTGTCCGAGATGAACGGCGATCCAGCCGCTGCTGTCCGCGTACTCGGTGAAGATCGCCGGGTGGTCGTCTTCCTCTCCGGACGGATGAAGTGCGGCGGTCAGGATGACGTTCAGAAGGAAGCCCCCGACCATGAGACCGCCGGCGATCATCATCGTGCGGCGTTGCGAGTCGGCTGTAGCCGCCCCTTCGCCAGCGTGCGTATCCGGACTCATGAGCAGGCCTCAGTCCTCTCTGCGTCACCGACCGACGTTCTTGAAGATCACCCGCTGCATCCGGTCTCTCAAGGGGCACAGCATCGGCTCACCCGAACGAGGCCCGATCGCGACCGATTGCACCAGCGGCCGGGCCGCACCCCCCAATGGACACACCGATCCGTCGGGAACCGGATGCCGAGCAGCGCCCGCCGCCGCGCCACGGTGCGATGTGAGGCGAACACAGGTGGCCGCCGGTTCACTCTGCCGGCGGCCACCGGCGGTCGTGTGACCGGCCTGTTGGGTCAGCCGAGTGCCTGGACGAGGTCGTTGCACGCCTGCTCGCGGGAGCGGCAGGCTTCGGCGCACAGGCGGCAGTGCCCGGGCGTATCGGCGTGCGCGAACCATTTGTCGGCGCAGGCTTTGCAGGCGGTGGCGCACGCGGTGAGGATCGCACCGGCTGTCCGCCGTCTGATCGGCCTTCTACCGGATAGGGCATCACGGCCGAAACCCTCGGGCCCCGTCACGGGTTTCGTGCGAAGATCTATAGGCCCTATTGGGCTACACCCTGCCGCAGTAACGATTCCTCGGAGAGTCCATGCGCCGCGCCTACCTCCTCTCCGCAGCTGGGCTTCTGCTCTGCACCGCCTGTTCCGGCGGTGCGGACAATGATTCGGGGGAGGGTGCGAAGAAGGCCGTGGACCACGGGCCGGTCGTGCGCGCCGCGATCGAGAGGACGAGCGCGGACAGCGCCCGCGTGGAGGAGAAGATCGAGCTGCGGTCCGCCGACAGCCCCACGACGTACGTGTTCACGATCGCCGGCGCCTTCGACCTGGCGGGGGACAGGGGCCGGCTGACGGTGGAGTTTGAGGACAGCGGCATGGACCCCGTCGAGGAGGTCTTCGTCGGCGGCACCGTCTATGTGCGGGGCTCGCGGGCGGTGGACGGGGGCAAGTGGGCCTCGGCCGTCCGGAGCGAGGCCCTGACCCGCTATTTCCTGCGGGCGCCGCTGAACGACCCCGAGCACCTGCTCCGCCAGGTGAAGGCGATGCGGCAGGTGTCGAACGAGGGCAGGGAGCGGGTGAACGGCGCCCCTGCGGTGCACTACCGGGGCGTGATCGACCACGCCACCGCAACGCTCCGGATGACGGCGGAGACGAAACAGGGGCTGGACGACCTGCGTGGGAAGCTGGGCGAGGACATGCCCGTCTACGCGGACGTGTGGGTCGACGGGAAGGGGCGCGCCGTCCAGGCCCGGCTGTCCTGCTTCGGCGGTGTGAAGGCCATGACGACGATGACGCTGTCGGATTTCGGGACGGCGGTGAAGGCCGAGGCGCCGTCGGCCGAGCAGGTCGTCCCCGTGACGGCGGGCGAGGACGTCCTGCTGGCCTGAGCGGGGGCGGGCCCGGCGCCGGGCCCTGGGCGACAGTCAGACCGACGGGGGGTGGCGCCGGGCCGTCAGGACAAGTGTCATCGCCACGTCGGCGCTGTCCCGTCGACGCCGTCGTAACCCATCGATGCGAGGGCGACGACCCGCAGGTCCGGTCCTGCCGCGTCGAGCAACGCGGCGTCCACGCGGTCGCTGCCGAGGACGAGCAGGCCCTCGCACTCCTTGGCCACTCGGGCCACTCGGGCCAGTTGGTCGGGTGACGGCGGTTGCGTTCCCGTCCAGTCGATGACGTCGAAGCGGGCGGCGAGGCGCTCGACGCCGTCGCCCGGCAGGCCGGTGCATCGCCGTAACCGCGGTTTCGGGCGGCCTCCTGGAGGGCGTGTGTGATCACATCCGCGCGGGCCGCCGCACCGCTGCCGGCCGGGAACTGCGGGCCACCCAGGGCGCGGACGTGGAAACCCTGGCATTCCACCGGAGCCGGAACCCCATCGTGCCGGGGTTCTCGCCGACCCGAGCATCAACGTGATCAACGGAGGCTGTCACCTGTGGTGGCAGACGCGCCGGCCCTGGTCGAGCGGCGCAATGAGCTGGTCGACCACGACGCAGTCACGTTGTTCTCGGCCGCCTTGCGCACGACTTCAGGTTCTCGGGGCCGCGCTGTGAGGGTAACGCCTGGAAACCCCTCTGACCTCAGCGAATGGAACGCGTTCCGCGCACAAAGATGCGTCAGCTCGTCGTTGACCGGCGATCCGCGACAGGACCAAGGTGGTGGAGCCAGATCGGACTCCGATCTCCCGTTTTCCGGTCACCGAACTGCGTGCAGGAGGCCGTGATGTCCCGGACAGACACCCGTGAACCCACAGATTTGTCGGAAGAGGGCGAAGCGGCTGGTGCCGCCACGACTGCGCCCGTCACACCTAACCCTCCGGCGGACTGCCGCGAACTGCTCTTTCAGCGCTGTCTCTGGTGCGGCACTCCGGCCTACCGCCGTTCGTTCTGCCGTGCCTGTGGGGCCACGGCCTTCAAACGGGAGCGCAGTACGGGTGCCGGGGTCCTTGTCCGCCGTATCGGGCAGACCCCGCTCAACACCTGGTTCGTCGCGATGGACGAGGGATTCACCCTGGTCTGTCAGGTCACCAGCACGGCACCGGTCGTACTCGCCGTCGGGGCGAGGGTGCGTGTCGTGCGGGCCGTCGCGCCCGTCGATCAGGGACTGCCTCTCATCGAACTCACCCACCGTGCAACGTCTTTGGAGCGCTGGTGGTGAACGGAAAACGGCTCCTGCCGTGTCACGTTCGCACAGGCGGCACGATCAGAGAGGAGGGTGCGTGGGCACCCAGTACAACGCGCCGGACGGATGGGCCGGCGTCGTCGACGGAGCGGGGCGCGGGTCACTGGAAGGTCTGCGGATCGCCGACTTCTCCCGGGTACTCGCAGGGCCCTATGCCACGATGCTCCTCGCCGACCTCGGCGCCGACGTGGTGAAGGTGGAGCGGCCGGGGACCGGGGACGACACCCGGGCCTGGCACCCTCCCGCGGACCACGACGGAACATCGACGTATTTCCTGAGCGTCAACCGGAACAAGAGGTCCGTCGCCCTGGACCTGACGACCGAGGCGGGTCTCGAACAGGCCCGTGCGCTGGTCGCCGAGTCCGACGTGCTGGTGGAGAACTTCCGGCCCGGCACGATGGAACGGCTGGGGCTAGGCCAGGAGGAGCTCCGTGCCCGGCACCCTGCGCTGATCTACTGCTCGATCAGCGGTTTCGGCAGCGGCGCCGGCGCCGCGATCCCTGGATACGACCTGCTCGCGCAGGCCGTCGGCGGCCTGATGAGCGTGACCGGAGACGTGCACGGGGAACCGGTGAAGGCGGGCGTGGCCCTGGTCGACGTGATCACCGGACTGCACGCCTCGGTCGGCATCCTGGCGGCCCTCCGGCACCGGGACGCCACCGGGCAGGGCCAGTGTGTGGAGGTGAACCTGCTCGGCTCGCTGCTGTCCGCCATGGTCAACCAGGCGTCGGCCTTCGCCGTCGCCGGTGTCGTCCCGGGGCGCATGGGCAACGCACACCCCAGCATCGCCCCGTACGAGACCTTCCCGACCGCCGACCGTCCGCTCGCCCTCGCGGTGGGCACCGACCGGCAGTTCGCTGCGCTCGCCCACCTCGTCGGGGATCCGGGCCTCGCACTCGACGACCGCTTCCGCACCAACGCCGACCGGGTGGCCCACCGCGCCGAACTCCGGGACATCCTGGCCGAGCGGCTCAGCGCCGCAGGCGCCGACCACTGGTCGAGACTCCTGCTGGCCGCCGGAGTGCCCGCCGGACCGGTCAACACCCTCGACGATGCCTTCGCCTTCGCGCAGCGACTCGGTCTTCCCGGCATCGTCGACATCCCCGCCGCACCCGCCGAGGGAGAAGAAGGCAGGCCCTCCCGCCAGGTCGCGCATCCCATCTCCCTGAGCGGGACACCCGCGCGGTACCGGCTGCCCCCGCCCCGCCTGGGCCAGCACACCGCGGAGATCCTCCACGGCCCCTCCGGCCGGTCCGACCACGCCTCCCCGTGACACCGAGCGGTCATCTGACCGTGCGCGGCGTCGGCACCACGACCGAACCAACCCATCCGATTTCCCGACCCTGAAGACCAGGAGCCCGAACATGAACGGCAAGCCGATGAAGGACCCCCTCGAACTGCTCGACATCGCCTCCGTCCTCACCGACGAGGAGCGCGAGATCCAGGCCACCGTCGCCAGGTTCCTCGCCGACCGGGTGCGCCCGCACATCGGCGAGTGGTTCGAGAACGCGCACTTCGCCCGCGAACTCGCCCCGGAACTGGGAAAGCTGGGCGTCCTCGGCATGCACCTCGAAGGCTACGGCTGTGCCGGGACGAACGCGGTCAGCTACGGACTCGCCTGCCTGGAACTGGAGGCGGCCGACTCCGGCTTCCGCAGCTTCGTCTCCGTACAGGGTTCGCTGTCGATGTTCTCCATCTGGAAGTGGGGCTCTCAGGAGCAGAAGCAGGAGTGGCTGCCCCGGCTCGCCGCCGGTGAGGCGATCGGCTGCTTCGGCCTGACCGAACCCGACTTCGGCAGCAACCCCTCCGGAATGCGCACCCGGGCCGTCCGCGACGGCGACGACTGGATCCTGAACGGCTCCAAGATGTGGATCACCAACGGCGGCATCGCCGACGTGGCCACCGTCTGGGCGCAGACCGAGCACGGCATCCGCGGCTTCCTCGTGCCACGCGGCACGCAGGGGTTCACCACGCGGGACATCAAGCAGAAGATGTCGTTGCGCGCCTCGATCACCTCGGAGCTGTACTTCGACAACGTACGGCTGCCGGAATCGGCGCGACTGCCGCTCGCCGAGGGCCTGCGCGGACCGCTGTCCTGCCTCAACGAGGCCCGCTTCGGCATCCTGTTCGGCGCGGTCGGCGCGGCCCGCGACTGCATCCAGGCCGCCATCGAGTACGCCGACTCCCGCGTGCAGTTCGACAAACCGATCAGCTCATTCCAGCTCACCCAGAAGAAGCTCGCAGACATGAGCCTGTCCCTGGGCAATGCCGCGCTGCTCGCCCTCCACCTGGGCCGGCTCAAGGACCAGCACCGCATCAGGCCCGAGCAGATCAGCGTCGGCAAGCTCAACAACGTCCGGGAAGCGATCGCCATCGCTCGGGAGTGCCGCACCATCCTGGGGGCCAACGGCATCTCCCTGGAGTACTCGCCGCTGCGCCACGCCAACAACCTGGAGTCCGTGCTCACCTACGAAGGCACCAGTGAGATGCACACCCTGATCGTCGGGCAGGCCATCACCGGCCAGGTGGCGTTCCGCTGACCGCTGAGGCCGGACCATCCAAGGCTGGAGGAAGCCGCCCGTGAACATCGTCGTACTCGTCAAACAGGTCCCGGACACCGGTGCCGAACGCACCCTGTCCCAGACCGACCACACCCTCGACCGCGAGGACGCCGACCTCGTCCTGGACGAGATCAACGAACGAGCGGCCGAAGCGGCCCTGATACTGAAGGAGACGACGGACGCCCACATCACCGTCGTCTCCATGGGACCCGACTCTGCACGTGAAGCCATCCGCAAGGTCCTGGCGATGGGCGCCGACCGGGGAATCCACATCTGCGACGACCGGCTGCGCGGCGCGGACGTGCTCACCACCGCGAAAGTCCTGGCGGCCGCCGTGCGGACGGTGGAGGACGTCGACCTGGTCCTGGCGGGCAACACGACCACCGACGGTCAGGCGAGCGCGGTCCCCGCCATCGTCGCCGAACTGCTCGGGCTGCCGCAGCTCACGCACGTCCGGCAGCTGACCGTGGACGCGGGACAGGTGAGCGCCGAGCGCGAGACCGACAACGGCGAGGCGACGCTTCAGGCGCCACTACCCGCGCTGGTCAGCATCACAGAGAAGATCAACGAGCCGCGCTACCCCTCCTTCAAAGGGATCATGGCCGCCAAGAAGAAGCCGGTGCACACGCCCGACCTCGACGACCTGTTCCCCGACGCGGACGACTCCGGGCTCCTCGTGACCCGCACCCGCGTCGTGGAGGCCGTCCCGCGGCCGCCGCGGGCGGCCGGCATCCGCATCACGGACGACGGTTCGGCGGGCCGACACCTCGTCGAATACCTCATCGCCCGGAAGCTCGTCTGAACCCTCCGCCCCCTGCCTCGAGCAAGCCGCACGACCAAGAAGGCACACATGCCCGATGTCCTCGTCCTCGTCGACCACGATGGGGAACACGTCTACAAGTCCACCTACGAACTCCTGGCTGCCGCACGGCGGCTGGGGGACCCGGCCGCCGTCGTCGTGGGAACCCCCGGTACAGCGGGGCGCTTCAAGGAATCACTCGCCCGCCACGGCGCCACCAGCGTGTACGCGGCGGAGTCAGGCGAAGCGGGCGAGTTCCTCGCCACACCCACCGTCGACGCCCTGGAGCTCGCGGTCCGGGACGCCTCTCCCGCCGCTGTCCTGGTCTGCGCGACGACGGACGGCAGGGAGGCGGCCGGGCGTCTTGCCGCCAGGCTGGACGCAGGGCTGCTGATCGACGCGGTCGACCTGGACTCCTCCGGGGTGGTCACCCAGATCGTCTTCGGCGGGTCGTACACCGTGCGCTCCGAGGTCACCCACGGCACACCGGTGCTCGCGCTGCGTCCGGGTGCCGTCGAGCCGGAGGAGCACCCGGTTACGGCGGTGGAGCGGACACTCGCACTGCCGTCGGTCGACCCCGCGGCATCCGCCCGCATCACCGCCCGTCGCACCGGGCTCGCGGGCGACCGCCCCGCGCTCAACGAGGCGACCGTCGTCGTCTCGGGAGGCCGCGGTGTCGGAGGAGCGCAGGGCTTCGAGGTGGTGGAGGAGCTGGCGGACGCCCTGGGAGGTGCGGTGGGTGCCTCCCGCGCAGCGGTCGACGCCGGCTACTACCCGCACCAGTTCCAGGTCGGGCAGACCGGTAAGTCCGTCTCCCCGCAGCTGTACATCGCGCTGGGCATCTCCGGGGCCATCCAGCACCTCGCCGGAATGCAGACCTCGAAGACGATCGTCGCGGTCAACAAGGATCCGGAGGCGCCCATCTTCGGCCTCGCCGACTGCGGCGTGGTGGGCGACCTGTTCGCGGTGGCTCCCCAGCTCACGGAGGGTGTGGCCGCTCGCCGAGCGGTCCGCTGAGACAGTGGCTGCGGCCCATCACACGGCCAGGCGCCGGAACCGGCTGCCGTGGAACACCAGTGGCTCGCGGTCGGGTTCGGCCTTCAGGCCGTGTATCTCCAGCACGACGATCGTGTGGTCGCCGCCGGGGAACTCGGAGCGGACGGAGCAGTCCAGCCAGAGGCCGGCACCGTGGACGTACACGCTGCCGTCCTCGATCGCCTCCCAGTCGACGTCCGAGAACCGGTTGCCGTCCCTTCCGGCCAGCGAACGGCAGATAAGGTCCTGCCCCTCGGCCAGCACACTCAGGCCCAGGCGGCACTGCTTCCGCAGCCTCGGCCAGGTCGACGAGGTGTCCTGGACGCAGACCGACACCAAAGGGGGCTCGAGGGAGACCGGAGTGAACGTACTCGCGGCCATCCCCACCGGCGCACCGGAGTCGAGTGCGCACAGGGCCGTCACTCCGGACGGGAAGCAGCCGAACGCCTGGCGCAGTTCGGCGGGATCCGACGGTGTCGTGACGAGCGGGCTCATCGGACGTCCTCCTGACCCGACAGGACCGCGCCCAGGCGCCGCAGCGAGCCGTTGTTGCCCGCCACGTGCTGGGAGACGCAGCGGACGTCGCGCCAGCGACGCTGCAGCGGGCTGGAGTTGTAGAGCCCCGCGCTGCCGGACAGCGTCATGATCTCGTTGAGGATCCGGACACCCTCGTGGTGGATGTGCTGGTGGCCGCCGGTGTAGCTGAACCACTCGGTCGGGGTGGGCTGCTCGCCCGCCAGCGCCCGCTCCATGACGGTGCGGCCGGTCTGCTTCATCAAGGCCGCCAGTGCCGCCGTGCGCAGGTGCAGATCGGCGAACTTCTCCTGGAACACCGGGTCCTCACCGATGACCACTCCTGGGTTGAACGCCGGCCGCTTGGTGGCGGCCAGTTCGGCGAGATCACCGAGCGCGCCCTCCAGACTTCCGATGATGACGGCGTCGTGCGAGGCACCGGTGGCGGTGTACGGCAGGTGGTAGAAGGGCGCGGGGATGTTGTTGCCGCCCACCAGCGGGCCCGTGAAGTGTTCGGGCACGAAGACGTCGTCCATCGTGAAGTCGGTGCTCTGTGTGGCCCGCAGGCCCACCGCGTCCCAGGTGTCGAGGAACGTGACCTGCTCGGGGCGGACCAGCGCGACGCGCATCTGCGGACGGCCGTCCGGCAGGGG
>KE354349.1 GCA_000415505.1 Streptomyces afghaniensis 772 | reverse complement strand
AAGGAGCCGCGTAGGCCAGCGGCCAGGCGGCCGGTGACGTCCGGTAGCCGCCTTCCACCGGTGTCGCCTTGCCCTTCGGAGCGATCGCTCCGCGGAGCATCAGGTCGCCGCCGTGGCCGAAGACCTCTTTCTCGAAGGTCTCCCGAGGCAGCGACCGTACGAAGAACCAGGCCATCGAGGCTGCCTGGACGGTCCAGCCGGTCGAGCCGTCGGCCCGTGAGATCTCGCGGATCACCTGGGCGCTCTCCGCCAGCTGGAGCTGTTCACCGCCCACACCCTGGGCAGGCTCATGCGGAACACACCGGCCTCGCGCAGCGCGGTGATGATCTCCGTGGGGACCGCCCGGGCCGCCTCGGCCTGGGCGGAGCGCGCCGCGATCTCGGGCAGGTGTGCGCGCACGCGGCCGAGCACGCTGTCGTCGGTTGTCCGGTCCTGGGACGGAGTGGGCTGAAGCAATGTCGTCATGATCGGTCCTTGGGATGCTTTTTGGTCCAGGGGGAGGGACAAGGTTCCGGCGGGGCGGTCGACGGGGCCGTGTCGTGCTCGTCCCGCACGGGCCGCGGCCGGTGCCTCCTCGTCACTGCCCGAATGATGTGGGGAGAGGCACATGTCCCGCTTGTGTACGGGAGCACTGACCATTTGCTTGGCTGAGCACCACTTCCCGGACGCCGGCGACGGCCGAAAGATCTCCTCGGGGTCCGGATGCGCCAGGAGGTGAGCCGCATGGCCCGGATAACGACGCCTAGCGATGGCACGGCCACCGAGCGACTGGAATGCTGGCGGGACGCCGTCAGCCGGAATCTGGCACCCCTGGATGTGCTGCCGCGCGAGTGCTCCGACTTCCACGCCTCACTGCACGCCGCGCGGTTCGGCCAGGTACTGATGTCCCTCATCACCGCCGAACCGCACAGCATCGCCCGCACCCGCAGGCACATCGGCTCCGACGCACCCGACTTCGTCCCTGGTGCTGATGTTTCCGCAGGCCATGTTGAAGATGGCGGAGCGTGATCGGGCGCGGGTGGCGGCGACTCCGGTGTCGCGCCACGACGGGCTCGGCCAAGCCGTACTGCCCTTCCTGTACGGGCTGGCTCAGCAGGTGGAGCACCTGGAGTCCCGCGGCACGCCCCGGCTCGCCGACAACGTGGTCGACCTGATCGGAACCCTGCTCGCGGAGCGCGCCGACGCGGACCGGGCAGCCGAGGACGACGGCCCGGACGTGCTCACCCGGCGCATCCTCGCGTACATGGAGCAGCGGCTCCCCGACCCCCGTCTGAGCCCCGAGGGCATAGCGGCAGCCCACCGCATATCCCGTCGCTACCTGTACAAGTTGCTGGCCGAGCAGGGGTACACCGTCGCGGGCTGGATCCGGGAACAGCGTCTCGCCCGCTGCCGGCAGGACCTCGCCGATCCCGCCATGGACCACCTTCCGGTCGGTGCCGTCGGCGGGCGTTGGGGTTTTCCGGACCCGGCCCACTTCAGCCACGCCTTCAAAGCGGTGTACGGCATGAGCCCCCGGGAGGCGCGCGCGGCCCGTGCTGGAGCGTCGCCCCTCAGGCCGCCTGGTAGCTGAAGAACCCCTGTCCCGACTTCCGGCCCAGCAGCCCCGATTCGACCATCCGGCGCAGCAACGGGGGAGGGGCGTACAGCGGTTCCCGGTACTCCTCGTACAGCGCCTCGCCTATCGCCGCCACGGTGTCCAGGCCGATGAGGTCGGCAAGGCGCAGCGGGCCCATGGGGTGGGCGCAACCGGCGGTCATCCCCGTGTCGATGTCCTCCGCCGTCGCGGTGCCCGAGCTGACCATCCGGACCGCCGCCAACAGGTAGGGAACGAGCAGGGAGTTCACGACGAAGCCCGCGCGGTCCTCGGCGACGATGGTCTTCTTGCCCAGGATCTCGCCGGCGAAGGCACGCACGCGCAGTTCCGTGGCCTTCGAGGTGTGCAATGACGGGATCACCTCGACCAGCGGCAGGACCGGGACCGGGTTGAAGAAGTGCAGGCCGACCACCGCCTCCGGCCGCCCGGTAGCCGCGGCGAGCCGGGCGATGGGGATCGAGGAGGTGTTGCTGGCCAGCACGGCGGCCGGGTCGGTGACCACCTCGTCCAACTGCCGGAACAGTGCCGTCTTGGCCCGCTCGTCCTCCACTGCGGCCTCGATGACCAGGTCCGACCCGGACAGGCCGGTGAGGTCGGCGGTGACCGAGATCCCGGCCAGGGCATGAGCGCGGTCATCCGGGGTGATGGCGCCGCGCTTCTCCGCCTTGAGCAGGGAGTCCGCCACACCCGCCAGTCCGGCACGGGCCCTGTCCTCGGTCACGTCGCACAACGTGACCTGCAGCCCGGCCCGGGCGCAGACCTCGGTGATGCCCCGGCCCATTTGTCCGGCGCCCACGACGCCCACGTGCTTGATCGATGTCATGTGTTCCTCCGCCTGCACTCTGCGTCCGCCGGCGGTCGACGGCCGCCGCCACGGTGTCTGGTGCCGTGTTGAGCGTAGGCTTGGTACACCCCTTCTGACCTGCTCAGATGGTGCGTTTTCCGCGTACAAACGTGCGTCGGTTCGTCATCGACCGGACGGAGAGGCGAGCACGAGGAGGCCGTGGTGGGCGTGGGGGACGGCCCGTCGGCGGGGCGCCGTCGCTTCAGCCGGCAGTGACCGTGGCGGCAGCCGCCTCGCGCAGACGGCGGATCACAGCGCGGACCGCGGGCGAGGTCTCGCCCCTGCGGTAGGCGCCCACCAGCCGGGTGGTCAGCGGTACGTCCACCAGCGAACGGTAGGCCACGCCCGGGATCCGCACGCGGCGCAGTGAATCGGGGACCAGGGCTACCGCGAGACCACCACCCACCAGCGTCAGGGCTGCGATGAAGTCCCGCACAGGGGGAACGCACCGCGGGCTGAACTCCCCACGCTTTGCCACCTCCAGGATCTGGTCGCGGCAGCCGTACTCCTCGTCGAAGTGCGGGGCCACGAACTGCTCGTCGCGCAGCTTCGCCGCCGGTATCGCGTCGTACGCCGCGAGCGGCGCGTCGGCCGGAAGCGCCAGGACGACCTTCTCGGTGAGCAGACAGGTGGCCGTGACGTCGGGTGGGTACTCGGGCCGCCAGCGCAGGAAACCGACATCGATGTCCCCGCAGGCCAGCGCCTCCAGCTGTGCCGGTGTCTCCAACTCGCGTACCTGCACGGTGAGCTGAGTGCCAGACGCCGTGCAGCGGGTGAGGACGTCGGTCAGTACCCCGGAGAACGCGGCCGAGGCGACGTACGCGATCTGGGCGTGCCCCAGCTCCCCTCGACCGGCACGGCGGCCCACTGCCTCGGCCCGGGCGACCTGGGCGAGCGTCAGCCGCGCCTCCTCAAGGAACAACTGCCCGGCGCTGGTCAGCGCCGGGCGGGTGCGTCGTCCGCGGTCGATCAAGCGGACGCCCAGATGTGACTCCAGCGCCCTGACCTGGGCACTGAGTGCTGATGGGGCGAGATGCAGACGGTCCGCCGCCCGCGCGAAGTGCAGTTCCTCCGCGACGGTGACGAACGATTCCAGCCAGCGCAGTTCCACCGGCTCCTCCGTCCTGCTGGGACACCCCGCGGCGGCGTCAGGGCAGAACAGGGCCGCCGCGGGATGAGTATGCGGGATCCGCGGTTCAGGGGATCACTACGTAGTTGCTGAACCCGCCGTCGCTGTCCGTGGCGCGTCCCGAGATCGCCTCGTTGACATTCGACAGAGGGAAGGGCTTGGTGATCAGGTAGGACAGGTCCAGAGCGCCGGTCGCCACCATGTCGGCGACTTCCTGGCCCTGCGCGGTGGTGAACCAGTTGGAACCGATCAGCTGGACCTGCTCGTCCATGAGCCATTTCACGTCCACGGGCAACCGGTCGGCCACGCCGCCCACATTCACCACCTTGCCGCCCCGGCGGACGCCCTGCATCGAGTCGAGCATCGTCTCGACCGGCGCCTTGGCCCCCAGGGCGCTGATGACGAAGTCGGCCCCCTCGCCGCCGGTGCGGGACTTGGCCCACTCGCCTGTGGAGCCCTCGCCCAGCCGCATGACCTCGATCCTGTCCGGGGCCAGCTCCTCGACCCGCTTCAGGAGTTCCTCGTTGCGGCCGGTTCCGAGGACCTTGGAGACACCCGAGGCCAGCGCGAGGAGGGTGGAGGCGACGCCGAGCGTGCCGGTGATCCCGTCGATCAGCGCGACCTGGCCGGGGCCGGCCGCTGCGTGCTTGAGGGCGCCGTAGGAGGTGCCGATGTAGCCGAGCTTGCCGGCCTGCTCGAATGTCATGCCGTCCGGGATGTTGACGATCGAGTACTGCGGGGCGGTCATGTACTCCGCGAAGCCGCCGTAAGGGTAGAGGTCGAAGATCCGCTGGCCGTCGCGGGAGGTGCTGAAGTAGCCGTTCAGTGTGAAGTAGCGGCACCGGCTGAGCTCGCCGCCGCGGCACACCTGACAACTGCCGCACGACCGCAGCGGGCTCACGTACACGCGGTCCCCTGGCTTGGTGTTGAGCACCGCCTCGCCGACCGCCTCGACCACACCCGCGGGGTCCAGGCCGAAGATCGCGGGCAGCTTGGGCAGCGGCTGGTGCGGGTACCAGGTGGGCCAGTTGTTGATCACGTTGGCCATGTTCGGCACGATTCCGCATGCCTTCACCCGCACCAGCACGTCGGTCGGCCGCGGGGCGGGCACGTCGATCGTGTCCACCGACATCGGCTCACCGAGCGTGTGCAGTCGGGCAGCGAGCATTTTCGCCATTGAAATACTCCTGAATTATGGGCCGTACGGTGGCGAGAGCTAAGAATTCGGGAACGGATGCGGGTAATTGTCCTCGAGGTCGATGTCCAGCAGGCCCATGATGCGGACGCCGGAGTTGTACCAGGCGATGGACAACGACAGTTCGACCATCTGCCGGTCCGTGAGGTGCTCGGCGGCGGCACGCCACGTCTCCAGCGACACGTCGACCTGGAGCGTGGACTCCTTGGCGAGGCGCATGACCGCCTTCTCCGTCGCGTCGAACAGGGCGGACGACTCGAAGTCGGCGACCGCCGCGAGCTGTTCCTCGGTGAGCCCGGCCTTGAGTCCGTGCGACTGGTGGTGTGCGACCTCGTACACGGACCGGGTGGCATGACCCACGGTCAGAATGGCCAGTTCGCGCAGCTTGGGGCTGAGGTCGGCGGCCCGCAGTGAGTTGGCGTAGGTCAGGAAGGCGTCCAGCTGGGCCGGGGCGCCCGCCAGGGCGAGGAAGATGTTCGCCGTCGGTACCTTGCGTTCGGTCTCCAGCCGGTCGTAGAGCGGCTTCAGCGACTCGTCCGCGTCCTCGCGGCGCAGGTAGGGAACTCGTGCCATGACGTCTCCTTGGGGGACGGGGTGGACGGAAGGTCAGGGGAGGGGCTGTTCGAGCAGGAACCGCTCCAGCGACATGGGCTTCGGCAGTTCGGCCGGCGGGGTCCGGGGCGCGCCGACGAAGGGCGATGCCTCGAAGTACCACTTCTCCAGGGCCGGGAGGCCCCAGCGGGCGTTGGTGCTCAGCGATGCAGCGTCCCAGCGGACGGGCTCGATCTCGGTGTCGATCGTCTGGTAGTGGCTGTTGAAGACCTCCACGCGGTGGCCGTCGGGGTCGCGGAGGTAGGCGAAGAGCATCCCGCCCGGACCGTGCCGCCCCGGGCCCCGCTCCACGCCGTCGCCGTAGCCGAGGATGCCCGCCCAGTCGCAGGCGGTGAAGATGTCATGGCTCTCGGAGACGGTGTAGGCGAAGTGGTGCAGGGCAGGACCGGTGTTCTCCACGATCGCCAGGTCGAGACAGGTGCCCTTGCGGTACATGAACGCGCCCAGCAACTTGTCGCCGTGCTCCAGGTACTCCGAGTTGCGGAAGCCGAGCTCGCTGTAGAACGCGCACAGCTCAAAGGTGTCGGGCGCGAAGATCTGGTAGTGGTCCAGCCGCTGCGCGTGGGCGCCCTTGTACCGTTCGAAGTCGATGTGCAGCCGCGGCCGGGTCTCCATATGCGCGCACAGTTCGAGTGGGGTACCGATGGGGTCGCTGACGTGCAGGGTGCGGCCCTGGTACGGGACGTCGACCCACTCGGCGGGCAGCCCTCGGTCACGGAACCAGGCGTACGCGAGATCCAGGTCCTCGTCGAAGAAGACCCGGAAACCGATCCTCCGGCACGAGCCCGCGCCCTCCTCGTCCAGTTCCAGCACGAGGCTGTGGTGACAGGCTTCGGCCAGGCCGCGCAGATAGCAGGTGCGCTCATCCTCATCGCTGACGACGAGCCCCAGCGCGTTCACGTAGAAATTCCTGCTCTCGGCCAGATCGGCGACCGTGAGACGTACGTGGCTGGAGCGTGTGATGTTGAAACTCGGGCGCAGATTGACGGGTGGCAGCATGCGGGCCTCCGTGCTCCGATCGGCTCTGGAATGCGATGACTGTAATACTTCGATGCCGTTTTACGGCTTGGCCGCATTGGACCCTGCTCCGGCGAATGCGAGGGCGGACCATCCGCTGAATTCCGCGGATTCACCGAGAGACTCTTCGATGCGCAGAACCTCGTTCCATTTCGCCATGCGCTCGGAGCGCGTGAACGAGCCCACCTTCAGCTGGCCCGCGTCCCATCCGACGCTCAGATGGGCAATGGTGATGTCCTCGGTCTCCCCGGAACGCGCCGAGACGATCGTGCCGAACCCGGCATCCTTTCCGGCCCGCAGCGCCTGGAACGCCTCCGTGACCGTTCCGGCCTGGTTCGGCTTGACGAGGACGGCGTTCACCGCTCCGGCGGTTGCCGCCGCCTCCACCCGCTTGGCGTTCGTGACCAGGTAGTCGTCGCCGATCACCTGGCAGCGGTGGCCGTGGCGCCGGGTGAACTCCAGCATGCCGTCATGGTCGTCCTCGCCCACCGGGTCCTCGACGGACAGGATCGGATACTGCTCGATCCAGCCGCCCAGCATGTCGATCAGCGCTTCGGTGTCGAGCGTGCGGTCGTCCAGGGCGAGCCGGTACCGCCCGCCACTGCCGAACTGCGAGGCGGCGACGTCCAGTGAGATTCCCACCTGGGTCGAGGGAGCGAAGCCCGCGGCCTCGATGGCGCGCGTGAGCGTCTCCAACGCTTCCTCGTTGGAGTCGAACGCGGGCCAGAATCCGCCCTCGTCGGCCACTCCTTGTGCCTTGCCCGCCCGACGCATGAGGCTTCCGGCCGCCCGGTAGATCTCCGCGGTCCAGTCCAGGGCTTCCGAGAAGCCGGCTGCCGCGGGGCACATCACCATGAAGTCCTGTACGTCGACCCGGCGGTCCGCGTGGGCGCCGCCGCCGAAGATCTGGATCTCCGGAAGCGGGATGCGGACCGGTCGGCCGCCTGCCAGGTGCTGCCACAGCGGTACGCCGGCCGACGCGGCGGTGGCGTGCAGGACGGCCATGGACGTGGCCACGATCGCGTTGCCGCCGAGACGGCTGCGGTCCGGAGTTCCGTCGAGGTCCACCAGGAGCCGGTCCACGGTCTCCTGGTCGGTCGCGTCGAGGTCCAGGAGAGCGGGCGCGATCTCGTCGTTCACCGAGCCCACGGCGCGGCGGACGTCGAACCCGCCGAAGCGGTCGCCGCCGTCGCGCCGATCGAGCGCCTCGCCCTGGCCCGTCGAGGCCCCTGCCGGCGCGATGGCCCGCCCGACCGCACCGTCCGCCAGGTGAGCTTCGACCTCGACGGTCGGCCGACCACGTGAATCCCACACCCTGCGGCCGTGGAGTCGGGCGATCCGCGCGTCTGTCATGACGGTGCAACCTTTCGGAGTTCGGACGATCGGGGCAACAGCGGGGTCCCGTACCGGAGCCGGCCAGGGCCGGGCGGACGCCCCGGGCATCGGAGGCGTGTGCAAGGTCTCGCTGACGAACCCGTGGGTCGCACCAGCGGTGCGCTTCCGGACCGAGTGCGATGGCACCGGCGGCGGGCGAAGTGTCGTGCGGCTCTCTTCGCCGTCGTGCCGGGACGACCAGGGCATGAGGGTGAGAAAGGCGATGGCGAGGGGTCCTCGCTCATCGCGACTGAATGCTAACGATAGCGCAATCGTGCGAAGTGTCGGCCTCGATGTCAAGGGGGCGGGTGATGCCTCCATGCCTGTGGGCAAGCTTTCTGCCTCCCTTTGCTAGACCTCTTTCGATCCAGTGCTATCGTTCGCATACGTCCGCCCCGGTGATGACTCCGGCGGGCCTTCCCACTTCCTGGACGGACGGACAGCACAGGAAGGGGCGGGTCCGCCGGGCCGGGCCGCGGCCGAAAGAGAAAGTGAGCCCGATATGGCACCAGAGCCCTCTGTGGCGCCGATGACCCTCACCACTGTGGTGGCCAGTACTCGTCCCGGACGGGTGGGCAGGTCCGTGGCGGACTGGTTCGCGACCCGGGCGGCTGAGTACGACGAGTTCGAGTCGCACACCGTCGACCTGCAGGAACTCGCTCTGCCCTTCTTCGACGAGCCGCATCCGCCCGCCCTGCGGCAGTACACGAAGAGTCACACCCGTGAGTGGAGCCGGATCGTCGACGCGTCGGACGCGTTCGTGTTCGTCACCCCGGAGTACAACGGCGGCTTCCCCGCCCCGTTGAAGAACGCGTGGGACTACCTGCTCATGGAGTGGCATCACAAGCCGGCCGGCTTCGTGAGCTACGGAGGCGTCTCGGCGGGCACCCGGGCGGTTCAGATGGGCAAGCAGGTCGTGGCGAATCTGCGGATGCTGCCGATCGGTCCGACCGTGAGCATCCCGTTCGTCAACGAGTGCGTCGAGGAAGGAGCCTTCCGGCCCGGCAAGATTCACGAGACCGCTGCCGAGCAGGTGCTCGACGAGCTGGTCCGCACCGCCCGCGTCATGCGACGGCTGCGCAGTGGAACGTACTGACTGGTCGCGGAACACCGCGCAGCGGCACGTACTGACCAGCCGTGGGACATGCGAAGGCGCCCGGAGCACGCGGCTCCGGGCGCCTTCGCATGTCCCGCGGGGCGACGCCCGCGGCTCAGTGAGGCCTGGACGGAACCGGGCCGCCGGGGGGTGCCGTGCTGCCGCGCAGGACCAGTGATCCGGGGGAGACGGAGGTGTACGGGCCGTCGTTGCTCGGCTCGGTCTTGAGGCGGCGCATCATCCACAGGGCGCAGCCGGTGGCCATCTCCTGGATCGGCAGGCCGATCGTGGTCAGTCCGGGACCCCACCAGGAGAAACCCGGCTCGTCCCCGAACCCGACCACGGACAGTTCCCCGGGCACCCTCACACCCTGCTCGGACAGCTCCTCCAGGACGCCGAGGGTGAGCTGGATCGATCCCAGTACGAGCGCGGTAGGCGCATCCGGCTCCTCGAGCAGCCGGCGCACCGCCTGGCGGCCGTGGTCCACGGACGACGGCGGGCCCAGCTCCGCTCGTCCGGCATCGTCCGGGAGGCCGCCTTCTCGCAAGGCGCTGCGGAAGCCCTCCAGGCGATCCGCGCCCGTGGGCAGTTCGACCGGGCCGCCCAGGTAGGCGATGCGGGTGTGCCCCAGCTCCAGGAGATGGGCTGTGGCCCGGCGCAGTGCCTCACGGTCGTCCACGCCGAACCACTGGGAGCCGAGCGACGGGTGGCGGCGCAGCAGCTGCAGGTGCGGCATCGTGCGCAGGAGCCTGACGGAGTCGCTGTGCGGGCGCGCGGTAGGCACGATGATGACGCCGGCCACGCGGGTCGCGGACAGCTCCCGCAGATGGCGCAGCTCCACCATCCGGTCGTCGTCGGTTTCCGAGAGCATCAGCTGGTAGCCCTCGGCTTCCATGTTCTTGGACAGCTCGTGCGCGATGGTCGAGTAGAAGCTGTTACGGATGTCCGGGATCGCCAGCGCGACCACGTTGCTGGACGCGCCCCGCATCATCCGTGCCGCACGGTTGCCGACGTAGCCCATCTCGGAAGCGGCCTGGCGGACCCGGAACTTGGTCTCCTCGCTGATGCGGGAGTCGTCGGAGAGCGCCCGGCCGACCGTCGAGACGGAGAGTCCGAGGCGTTCGGCGATGTCTTTGGTGGTGATCACGTACTGGGCCCCCTCGGGTGACTGGTCCCATGCCGCTTACTTTCCGTGTGCCAACGATAGCGTTCGTGTCGCGCTCTGTGGCCGGAGAGAGTGGGCTCGGGTTGATCATTGCCGTTGTGCTAACGTTAGCACTGCTGGATGGGCCGTGCAGCCGCCCCCGGCTGCCTAGTTGCGGAGGTTTCCGTGCGGATCGTCAGGTATGCCGTCGACGGTGTGTGTCATTACGGTGAACTGGAGGCCGATGACGCCCGGATCGCCAGATTCGACGGTGATCCTTTTACCGGGCTGTCCCCTACGGGGCGGATCGACGAAGTCGGCGACGTGGTCGTACTCCCGCCGCTGGAGCAACCCCGGATCTTCGGATTCGCCTACAACTACGCCTCACACGTCGACGAGACCGACCGTGAGGTTCCGGAAGTTCCCGTGTGTTTCATGAAGCCGAGCACGGCGGTTGTGGGGCCGGGTGACGCCATCGTCTATCCGGCGGATGGCGAATTGATTCATTTCGAGGGCGAGTTGGTCGTCGTCATCGGAAAGGAAGCCCGCCATGTGAAGCCCGCCGAGGCCCATGAGTACATCCTCGGCTATACGTGCGGCAATGATGTGAGCGATCGCATCGTCCAACGCAAGGAAAGCAAATTCGGCACGCTTCTGATCGGGAAGGGGCAGGACACCTTCGCTCCCCTCGGACCGGTCATCGCGACCGAACTCGACCCTTCCGGGCTGGCGCTGACGACCCGTGTGAACGGCGCCGTCCTGCAGTCGGCGAGCACGGCCGACCTGCTGCTCGCCGTCCCCGACATCGTCGGCTACCTCAGCCGCTATCTGACACTGCTGCCCGGCGACGTGATCATGACCGGTACGCCTTCCGGAGTCGGGCCGATCCGTCCGGGCGACGAGGTCGAGGTGGAGATCGAGGGCATCGGAGTCCTGCGCAACCCGGTCGTGGCCGAGAGCCCCTGACCCGGGACGCCCGAGGGGCCTGCCCACCGCTCGGCGGTGGGCAGGCCCCTTGTCATGCCGGCGGTGCGCCGACGTGCCCTGGCGCTGGTGTGTCGCCGTGTCGCACCAGGTTTGCCGGGGTGCGACACGGCGACAGATGTCCCGGGAACGGACTCGCTAGCGGCGCGCGTTGTCGGACTTCGAGGTGCGGACGAAGGCGAGGGCGGCGACACCCAGCAGCGGCAGCACTGTGACCTGCAGCAGCCCGGCCCGGCTCCAGCCGAAGGAGTCCACCAGGGCGGCGAAGAGCAGGCCCGAGAACGCCGCCGGCCCGTAGTAGCTGGTGACGACGAGTCCGGAGGCGCGCCCGATCTGTGCGGGGCGGACGGCCCGCTGGATCGCGCTGTTGGTGTTGGGGTAGATGAAGCCCAGCCCGAAGGCACCCATGAGGAAGGCGAACACGCACTGTACGCCGACGCCGGCCTGCGTTTCGTAGATGCACACGCTGATGGCGGAGACGGCCAGCAGGCTCACGATCAGCAGGGTGCGCTGGTTCACGCGGTCTCCGAGCCAGCCGCCGAAGATGGCCGTCATGCCTCCGAATCCGAGGAGGCTCATGGCCAGCGCGGCCTGATCGGTGCTGTAGTGCAGCGAGGTGATGAGGTACGTCGGGTAGAGGCCGAGGAACCCGTAGATGGCCACGCCGCTGACGACCGCGTGGACGGCCAGGGCGATGGTGTTGCGGTTGTAGGCGGAAGACGGCATGTGCTCGTAGGTCTTCGTCGCGGCGACCTTCTCCACGGAAGCCTCGGTCAGGCCGGCCTTCACGAGGAACAGGGAGGCGGCCGCGATCAGCAGCCCGGCCCCGCCGAACGCGTAGAAGGGCGCGTGCCAGGTGCCGTGCGTGCTCATGAGCCGTACACCGATCAGCGGGGCGATGAAGACGCCGATGGAGTAGCCCGCACCGATGACACCGAAGGCGAGGCCGCGCCGGTGGGCGAAGAAGGCGCCCATCGCCGCGAAGATGGCGGCTGACTGCATGCCCTCTCCGAAGCCCGAGACGACCCGGTACGCGCTCATGTCGGCGAAGCCGGTCGCCAGCGGCGTGGCCATCGTGCCCAGGGAGTAGATCACGATGCTGACCAGCAGGACCGTCTTGCGACGGAAACGGTCCAGCAGGTAGCCCGCGGGAAGGCCGGCCAGGGCCATGCCGAGGGTGAAATTGGTTGCCAGTAGTCCGCCCTGCTCCAGCGAGAACCCGTAATCCTCACGGATGCTGGGGAGCAGGGGAGGGAAGACCTGGCGGTCCATCGCGTTGACCATGTAGGAGAGGACGATCAGCAGGAAGCCCACCGCGATCATGGGGCGGGAAATGGAAGGCCGGTTGCGTTCCTGTGATTCACCGGCGGGCACCACGCTGGTGTCGACTTGCACTGAGTGAGTCATGGCGGCTCCTGAGGAGGAATGGGCCGCGGCAGGCCACGGCGGATCCATCGCCGGTACGGGGCTGTATGTACGGGCGATGACGGGAAGCGGTGAGCTGAACACGGACTTGAGCCGGCGACGGCGAGGATTTCGCCGATCGGCGGAATGCGGGAGATGGGCTGCTGCGCGGTGGGACACCGCATGCGAATTCAGCCGTATACCGCCCGTCGGGACGTCCGTGGCTATGGCGTCTTCGACAGCCGGACCTCGTGCGGACACTCATGGGTCACACGGTCGGCGCTGGCAGAAACCATGAAGGGAATTCCTTGGCCCGTCAAGATGTGAGCAGTGGAATTTATTCGGCGGTCCTCGCCTTCCTGTGGTGACGGGGCTCCTCCGCTCTGAAATGGGTGCTGTTGCCGTGTTCGGAGATCAGGTGAACGCCGCACTCTTGACGTGGCGAAGGCCATCAATGCTATCGTTAGCACCACGTGGCTGTGACAAAGTGACTCGACATGCCCCGGCACTCCGTGACCCGTTCCAGGGGCGTACCGCCGCGCCTGCCCCGACCACAAGTCGGCGAGCGTCGGCGACACCCGACCCGAGCCCAGCGACCCCCTCCCTGCCAACCCGCGGCGGCCGGCGGCCCATCGGACACGCCGTCCGCCGCCTTCGGGGTGGCAACCAGAAGCCGCTCACCGGACGCGACCGAGCGCGACGCCCGGCTGTCCGCCGCGGCCGCACGATCATTGCGAGGACGACCTGCTATGAACCCATCGAGCCGCCCGGCAACTGTGCTGCTCACCGACTACGCCTGGCCCGACGACTCCGTCGAGCGATCGGTCGTCGAAGGCGGGGGCCACACCCTCGTGACCGGCCCCGCCGAACCCGCCTCCGCCGAGGCCATCGAGGAACTGGTGGCCGAGCACCGGCCGGCCGGGATCCTGACCTGCTGGGCGCCCGTCTCCGCCACCGCGATCGGCACCTCGCCCGATCTGCGGATCGTGGCCAGGCTCGGCGTCGGCCTCGACAACATCGCCGTGGACGCCGCCACCGAGCGGGGCGCGTGGGTCACCAACGTTCCGGACTACTGCGTCGAGGAGGTATCGGACCACGCCGTCGGCATGGTGCTGGCCTGGACGCGCGGTCTGGCGGTGTTCGACCGGGAAGTCCGTGCGGGCCACTGGGACCCCGCGAGCGCCCGGCTGCGCCGGCTGTCGGCGCTGACCTGTGGCGTCGTCGGGTACGGGCGGATCGGGCGCGCCACGGTGCGCAAGCTCGGCGGATTCGGATGCCGGATCCTGGCACATGACCCGCACCCGCCGAAGGACGCCCCCGGAGTGGAGATGGTGGGCCTGGAGGAACTGCTGCGCCGCAGCGACGTGGTCATCCTGCACGTGCCGCTCACACCCGGCACCCACCACATCATCGGAGCCGAGCAGCTGGCGCTCATGAGGCCGGGCGGCCTGCTGGTCAACGTCAGCCGGGGCGGCCTGGTGGACACCGACGCGGTGACCAAGGCGCTCGACAGCGGGCACCTGGACGGGGCCGCCTTCGACGTCCTGGAGACCGAGCCGCACGTCCCCGACGAGCTGCTGGACCAGCCGGGCGCGCTCCTCACCCCGCACGTGGCCTTCTCCTCCGACGCCTCGGTCACCGAACTGCGCCGCCGCGCCGCCGAGGAGGTCGTACGGATCCTCGCGGGCGAGGCGCCGGCCCACGCCTGCAACACGCCCCGCGGCCCGAGCACCGGTGCGGGTGACCGGTGATGAGCACGACAACCGCGCAGGTCAGTCGGGATCCCGCACTGGCCGGCTTCCTGCTCGCCCACAAGCTGGCCGAGCCCGGCGAAACGGCCCACTGGACGCCGCTGGCCGGTGGCGTCTCGTCCGACCTGTGGCGGGTGGACCTGCCGGGACGGTCGCTGTGTGTCAAGCGGGCGCTGGCCCGGCTTCGGGTCGCCGCCGACTGGCAGGCGCCGGTGTCGCGCAACGCCTACGAATGGGCGTGGATGCGGTTCGCATCCCGGCACCGGCCGGACAGCGTGCCCGAGCTGCTGGCCCACGACGCCGAAGCCGGCCTCTTCGCGATGGCGTTCCTGCCCCCCGAGGCGTACCCGGTGTGGAAGGCACAGCTGCTCGACGGCCAGGTGGAGACGACGACCGCCGCGGCCGTCGGACGAACGCTCGGCAACCTGCACGCGGCGAGCGCGGGCGATGCCACCCTCGCCGAGGAGTTCGCCACCGACGACAACTTCCACGCGCTGCGCATCGAGCCGTACCTGCTGGCCACCGCTGCCGCGCACCCCGGTCTGAGCGACATCCTCCAGGGCCTCGCCGACCGCACGGCCGACACACACCTGGCCCTGGTGCACGGCGACGTCAGCCCCAAGAACATCCTCGTCGGCACCTCGGGGCCCTGCTGCTGGACGCCGAGTGCGCCTGGTACGGAGACCCTGCCTTCGATCTGGCCTTCTGCGTCAACCATCTGCTCCTCAAGAGCCTCGTCGTCCCCGGCCACCGGGCCGATCTCCTCGGCTCCGCCAGGGTGCTGGCCGAGGAGTACGTCCGGTGCGTCGACTGGGAGCCCGTGCCCGTCCTCGAGGCGCGGGCCGCGTCACTGCTGCCGGCGCTGCTGCTCGCGCGCGTGGACGGCAAGTCCCCGGTGGAGTACCTCACGGATGACCTGCACCGGCAGTTCGTGCGGACAATCGCGTCGGCCTTGCTCCGGGTACCTGTCCTCACCACGGCGGACGTCCTGGACGCTTGGGCGACCGCGCTCAAGTCCCCGACCGGCCCCGGCAGCTGCACACGCGACTGACCCAACCGACTCGACGGATCCGGCGGGCCTGGCGGATCCGCCGGAACCGACCGAGGAGACACACATGCGCAGAGTCGTCACCGGCCATGACGAGAACGGGAAGGCTGTCGTCGTCAGCGACGGCCCCGTGCCGCGCAGCCGGGAGTTCACCAGCCTGCCGGGCTGGGTGTCCCGCCTGCCATGGGCCACCGAACCCGGCGAGCAGGTCAGCCGGACCGGGGAGGACCCCACGCCGAAGGTCACCAGCCTGCTCCCGGCGCCCGGCGGAACACGATTCATCGTCCTGACCTTCCCGCCGGCCGCCGCGATGGGCGACCCGGCTTTCGACCCCGTCGCCTTCGACCGCGAACAGCGGGCCGATTCGCCCGGCATCGCCGAACTCATCGGACCCGACGGCATGCACACCACGCCGACTGTCGACTACGGCATCGTGCTGCAGGGCGAGATCGTCCTCGAACTCGACGACGGCCACCGCACCCGGCTCTCCGCAGGAGACATCGTCATCCAGAACGGCACCCGTCACGCCTGGCGCAACTGCAGTGACCAACCGGTCACGATGGCCTTCGTCCTTGTCGGCGCTGAATGCGGCCGATGACAGCGCAGGAGCGGCTGCGGATTTCGACCACTCGATCGCCAAGTGCTGCGAGAAACCATCGAGAAATGGTGCCCGCTCACGCTTGCGTCGGGGCGGTTCGGGCGCTGTCTTGACAATCGTGGCCGGTTCGAAAGCCTGTGACCGGTAGACGATCGTGGACGACCACCACCAACCCGCGAGGTGCTCAAGTGCCAGCCGGGCGACCTGTTCCCAGCACGGAACGGCCAGGACAACAGCGGGCCTCGGCTCCCGTCTGGGGCGGCCCCAGCGACCACAGGCCAGATCACGGCGCTGCCTCTGGGGAATTCAGAAGCAGCCTCTCAGCATGCGTAAACGTAGTTGGGCTTCGAGTTCGGCAGCCCGCCCCAGCTGAATTGGTGCGACCGGCCGTTGCTGATCCAGGCACACTTCGGATCCCAGATGAAATCGACCTGCACGCTCGCGTAGATATTGCGGCCGCAGTCGTTGCGGACCGTCGCCCGCCAGCTGTCGAGTACCGGGTTGTAGTGCTGGCTGGTGATGACCGCGCAGTCGAGCCGCGTCTCCGCTGCGGAGCTCGGGCCGGGAGATGTCGGCGTCTCCGCAGCGGCGGCCGGGCAGGCCCCGAACGCGACCAGGACGGTCAACAACACCAACTGATGCCATCGACGTCATCGCCGACGAGCTTGGTCACCTGCTTTGCCCACATGGATGCGTGGTCGGCCAGTGCCGACGATTCCACCCAGCCTTCGACGGTCGCGTGGAGAGGCGCCCACCTGTCTGCGTAAATGCCAAACTCACCGGACGGACTGATCATGAATGAGTAGGGGACTGCGGTCCGCTGCATCCCCGCTTCGAACCACCATCCTGCGGAGTCTGATTCGGGTGAGTTCGGATCGAGGTACTTCGGACCTCCGTCGTACTGCGATGCGGGTGGCAGTGGCAGGAGCAGGCCACCCGCATCGCCTCTGGTAGGCCGCCATCCGGGCGATCACTGCTGCGGGGATGTCTCGTTCAAGCCACCACTGCCTGTGATCTTCGACGGGCCGAACGTCGACCTTGACGCCATGCACGCCTACAAACGATCGAGCTCGTCGGGTCAGACCACCGGGTACGTCGTTGATGAGGTGAACATTCACCGGAGGGACGCTAACCAGTAGCCGCCGACTTCGGTATGAACGGCGCGTTCCACCTCGATGGTGCATGGCATCACTGGTCCGTGTCCGCGCCGCGGCCGGCATCGCCGGCCCCTGCCCTCTCGGCGGATCAGGGAAGAGAGGGCAGGGGCCGCTCGGTGATCACAACGGCTGACGATCAGCGCTCGTGCGTCCTGCCCATGGTCTCTGTGAAAGTGGCCGTGTCGCCGTTGAAGCCGTGCATGCCGGGGCGGAAGTCCCATTGGCCGTACTCGTCCCGGGAAAACTCCGCGACCGTTGCCGCTGTAGCGCCCAGAACATCGCCGAAGTCGTCTTCGGCCAGGATCGTGTATCCCTCCCGGATGCGCAGGGCCGGGTTGAGCACGCCTGCGAAGGTTTGGCGTGTGGAGCGCTGTTGTATGACCACGCCGACGACTACACGCGCGTACCGGCCGTCGATCCGGTCAAGTTCCAGGGTCATGACCTCGTCCCAGCCGAAGCCCATGCCGAGTTCGCTGTTCCGGTACAGCACAATGGTGCCGTCGGGGGAGCGGCTGTCGAGACGCACCAGATAGGCGGGATCGCCGTACGGGTCACTCGTCGAGTAGGCGGCGGCGACGAGGTTCACATCTGCGTGCGGCTGCCCCGTGCGGCTCGGGTCCCACTTGAGTGCGACCTCAACCTTCCGGATCCCCTTGTTGAGGCCCTTGCCGGTCTCGCTGAAGCCATACGCCTGACTCCCGTGCCGGTCCGCTGCCTCCCCGGAGCGGTCGGAGCCGAATGTCTGTGGCAGTTCACGGGCGGCTCGGTCGCTTTCCGGTTCCTCGGTCGAGTCCGGCTGGCCGGTCGATGACGGCGGGGACGTGGTGGGCAGAATGGCGGCCAGGCCGGCCTCGACATCGAGGACGTTTCCGAGGGCGTCCACAGCGGTGTCGTGGTGGGACTGGAGGAGGACCTCACGCAGCCCGGCCTCGACATCGAGGACGCGGTCGAGTCCGTCGGTCAAGGCGCGCTGATGCTCGTCGAACAGCCGGTTCACGGCCTCGTCGTGCGGCTCGGGGTGCTGGGTCACTGCTCCTCCTCCCTCTGCTTGAGGTAGGCGGCCGCGGCGCGGCGTGCCTTGGCCAGACTGCCGCGCACCGTCTCGGCCGGTAGGTCCAGGTGGTGGGCTATGTCGATGGGTCTGTAACCGGCCAGGGTCCATGCCAGGATCTGGCGCTGGCGCGGAGGCAGGCTGCGCAGCATCGGGAGCGCGTCGTATCGGGTTTCCCATTCTGCTATGGCATCCGGGCGTGACAGCAGGGAAGTCGGTTCGGGAACGCGCTCGACCGGGTCTTCCTCTACGGAGGCGATGGCACGCACCAGCGCTCGGGAAGCGACCGTGTGCGCCCAGGCTCGTGGGTCCTCCAGATCTGCCCAGCGTTGGTAGGCCTTGACCATCGTGTCCTGGGCGATGTCGGTGGCGAGGGGCAGGGCGGCGCCTTGGTTGATCAGAAAGCCTGCGAGCCTCGATATGTTGCTTCGATAGAAAGCGGAGAACTCCTCGTCCATCCGCTGCCGCGCACTTGGTGGGCCGTTCTGCGCGGCGGGTACCGCTGCGGTTTGCTCCGGGGCCTCTGCCGGATCCTGGTCACTCACGCTGCGTTGTCCTTCCCCTGCGCGTGGGCGCGGTCGATCTTCATGCGAAGGCGGCGGCCGTCACTGTGCTGATCGTCGAGTTCCACCTCACCGTGGCCCGCCACTGCCTCAGCGACCCCCACGAGGTACTGGTGCTGAGCCTGGTCGCGGTGGACCCGCCATCGTAGGCGCAGCCACAGGCCCAACAAGGCGCATGACTTGGTGGTAACGATCGAGACGAGCACGATGATGATCGTGGCCCTGTCCATGGCGTCTCCCTCTCGCGTGCCCCTCCGGGGGGCTCCGTCAGTAGTAGGAGCCACATCAGGTCGTGATCGTGAACTCGGGGGAGCAACTACTTGCCGAACTGCGTCTCGTCGCAGGTGCGTTGAGGAGACGGCGTCACATGACGGCTCGTCATGCGCAGAGAGTCCCGGATGTCACTGACGTCCGGGAGCGTGGGCGTGAATCATCGCTTTGACAGCACAGGACGGATCTCCACTGGCTCTCTTACATACCCCCTATGGGTATGCTACCTTCGCAGCCGAAGGTACCCCCCAGGGGTATGTCAGAGAAGGGATCAACCCATGTCTGCCGTCAATCCCCGGCGCTGGTGGGCACTGGTCGTGCTCGCCGCCGCTCAGTTCATGGTCATCATGGACACGTCAATCATCGGGGTGGCGCTCCCCGAGATGCAGAAGGACCTCGGCTTCTCGCAGGGTGAGTTGCAGTGGGTCTTCAACGCCTACGTCATCGCCTTCGGCGGACTGCTGCTGCTCGGCGGCCGCCTCTCCGACCTGATCGGTGCCCGCAAGATCTTCAACACCGGCTGGGTCGTGCTGATCGCCGGCTCGGTCGTCGCGGCCGCCGCGCAGACGGCGTGGGTGGAGGTCGTCGGCCGTGCCGTTCAGGGTGTGGGCGGCGCGCTGATCGCACCGTCGGCCATGACGCTGCTGATGATGCTCTTCGCGCACGACCCGAAGGAGCTCGGCAAGGCCATGGCGCTCTACGGCGCCGCAGCCCCCGCGGGCGGCACGGCCGGTGTGTTCCTCGGCGGAGTCTTCACCGAGTGGCTCAGCTGGCCGTGGATCTTCATCATCTACGTCCCGATCGGCGTCGCCACCCTCGCGGCCACCAAGCTCCTGCCCGCCGTCGGCAGCCGTCGCGGTTCCGTCGACGTGCTCGGAGCCGCCGCGGTCACGGCCGGCCTGGCGCTCGCGGTCTTCGCCATCGTCCGCGCGCCGGAGGTCGGCTGGACCTCCACCGGGACCGTGCTTCAGCTGGCCGGTGCCGTCGCGCTGCTCGTGCTCTTCTTCGTGATCCAGAAGACGGTGCGCGAGCCGCTGATGCCGCTCGGTATCTGGCGCGTCCCGCGGCTCGGCTCGGCCAACCTCGCGATGACGCTGCTCGGTGCCGCATGGATCCCGATGTGGTACTTCCTCAACCTGTACCTGCAGCAGGTCCTCGGTTACGGGGCGTTCGCGTCCGGTGCCGCGCTGCTGCCGATGACCGGTCTGCTGATGATCTTCATGACGGCGATCACGGCGAAGCTGATGGTCAAGTTCGGCGCCAAGCCGATGATCGGCGGTGGTCTGCTGGTCCTCGCCGCCGGACTGCTCTGGCTGTCCGCCGTCGAGCCCACCGGCACCTTCGTGGTCGATGTCCTGCCTGCCTCGCTGGTCGCCGCGCTCGGCATGTCGCTCGCCTACATCCCGGCGATGATGGCCGCCATGTCCGGGGCTCCGCAGGAGCAGGCGGGTCTGGCGTCCGGCATCGTCAACACCACCTACCAGGTGGGCTCCGCGCTGGGGCTCGCGGCGCTGACCGCGGTCGCCACGTCGCAGGGCGCCGGACAGCTGGGCAACCTGCCCGCGCTGACGGACGGCTTCAGTGCCGCGTTCATCTGGGCCGCCGTCATCGCCGCTGCGGGCGGGCTGATCACCCTGCTGGTGATGCGCAGCGACAAGGCGGCTGCCGCACCCCAGGCCGACGCCGCCTCCGCGGCGCGGGGCGAGCGGGCCGGCGTCTAGCGGGCCGGTCGCCCAGTGGGCAGGTGGGGGAGTCGCGCAACGCCGCCGTCCACCAGGACAAGAGAACCTCCGCAGGGCCGTCCGGCACCGGGTAACCGGGGCACCGGGCGGCCCTGAGTTCTGTGCAGAGAGGAGCACCCGCCTTGGACATGCAGACCCGTGCCGTGCACATCCTGAACGAGCCGATGCCGAGCGGCAGTCAGCCTTTGAGCGTTCCCATCGTCCAGTCCTCGGCCTTCGCCTTCGACTCCGCTGACGCGCTCGCCGGCGCCATGGCCGGACCCGACGGCCCGTACGTCTACTCGCGGCGTGGCAACCCGACCGTGCGGGCGCTCGAGCGCACACTCGCCGCGCTGGAAGGCGGAGCCGCCGCCATCGCCTTCGCGTCCGGGATGGGTGCGATCAGCGGGGTGCTGCTCTCGCTGCTGCGGCCGGGTGACCACGTGGTCGCCCAGCGCTGCCTGTACGGCGGTACGTACGCCGTGCTCTCGGACCTCGCGGCGCGCTACGGCGTCGAGGTGGAGTACGTACGAGGCGACGACCCGGCCGAGTTCGAGCGGCTGGTGCGGCCCACCACTCGCGTGCTGCATCTCGAGACCATCGCCAATCCGACCGGACAAGTACCCGATCTTCCCGGCCTGTCGGCCGCTGCCCGGCGGCACGGTGTGGTGAGCGTGGTGGACAACTCCCTCGCGTCGCCGGTGCTGTGCCGCCCCATGGAGCACGGCGCAGACGTGGTCGTGCACTCGACGACCAAATATCTGGCGGGGCACTCCGACGTACTGGGCGGGGTCGCCGTCTTCGCCGACGTGGAGCTGCGCGACCGGGTGTGGCCGCGCACGGTCGAACTCGGAGCCTGCGCCGACCCGTTCGCCGCCTGGCTGACCCTGCGCGGGCTGCCGTCGCTGCCGCTGCGGATGCGGCAGCACTGCGCGGGCGCACGACTGCTGGCCGGTCGTCTCGCCGAGCACGAGCAGGTCACCGCCGTGCACTGGCCCTGGTTGCCCGGTCATCCGTCGTACGACCTGGCGCGCAAGGTGCTGTCCGGAGGTGGCGGCATGGTCTCGTTCGAGCTCGCCGGCGGGCGGGCGGCCGGCCGCGCGTTCATCGAGCGGGTGCGACTCGCCCGGCTCGCGCTCTCGCTGGGCGGAGTGGAGACGCTGGTCGCTCACCCGGCGTCGACATCGCACCGGGAACTCGGCGAGGAGGCCCTGGCGGCGGCCGGTATCGGCGCCGGGACGGTGCGGATGTCGGTGGGCATCGAGCACCCGGACGACCTCTGGCGAGACATCGAACAAGCTTTGGTTCGACCGTAGATTTGGATTGACAAAATAAACGGCTCGTTCGTAGATTGGAGCACGTCAAGAGAATCTTTTCTCCGGCTCCAGGGGGGCGTCATGCGCTACTTCGAGGACTTCCGCACCGGTGACATCCACGAGCTGGGCACCGTCACCGTCACCGAGGAGGAGGTGCTGGAGTTCGCACGGCGCTACGACCCGCAGCCCTTCCACACCGACCCGGAGCTCGCGAAGCAGTCGCCCTTCGGTGGGCTGATCGCCAGCGGCTTCCACACCTCGGCGCTCTTCATGCGGCGCTACGTCGACGGGCTCCTCGCCTACAGCGCCTGCGTCGGATCCCCGGGCATCGACGAGGTCCGCTACCACCGGCCCGTGCGTCCGGGCGACATCCTCACCGCGCGGATCCGGATCCTCGGATCGCGCCCCTCGTTCGGTAATCCCGCCACCGGCATCGTCCAGCCGCGCTGCGAGCTGGTGGCCCCCGACGGGACGGTCGTGTTCAGCATGATCCTGCACAGCATCTTCCGGCGGCGCCCTGCCGACACCTCCGCCGAATCCCCCGCGTCGATGTCCGCGGCGGAGGACCCGGTCCCCTGTGTACGAGAGCGCTGAACACGGCCGTCCGCACAGCCCCCGCTCCACCTTCGCTTCCCAAGCTTCCCGAAGGGAGACCTCCTGTGGAGGCCGTATCCCGCACTGCCCAGTGGACCGCCGCCGCGCGGGCACTGGAGACCGAGCGTGAGGACCGGCTGTTCGCCGATCCCTACGCCCGCACGGTCGCCGGCACCGTCGGCTTCGAGCTGCTCGATCGCTACGCGGGCGCAGGCACCGTGCCGTTCCTCGCCATCCGCACCACCTACCTGGACCGCGCCATCGGCCGCGCGATGCGGGAGCGGGAGATCCGCCAGGTCGTGTTCCTCGCGGCCGGTATGGACACCCGCTACTACCGGCTCGACTGGCCCACGGGCGTCACCGTCTACGAACTCGACCGGCCCGCACTACTCGAGGCCAAGGCGGCCATGCTCGCCGATGAGCCGGAGCCGGCCGGCCGGGAACGCCGCACCGTCGCCGTCGACCTCACCCAGGACTGGACCGGCCCGCTGAAAGAAGCGGGCTGGCGCTCGGAGCAGCCCACGCTGTGGGTGGTCGAGGGCCTGCTGTTCTTCCTGCCCGAGGACGCCGTGCGCACCCTGATCACGACCCTGTGGCAGCACAGCGCGCCGGGCTCGGCCCTCCTCGGGGACGTCATCAGCAAGGCGGCCCTGGAGAACCCGCTCTCGCGGCCGTTCATGAAGGCGCTCGAAGAGGACGGAAATCCCTGGCTGTTCGGCACCGAGGAGCCCGAGCAGCTGCTCACCTCCTGCGGCTGGACGGTGCGCGAGGTCAGGCAGCCGGGAGAGGACGGCGCCGACTTCGGCCGCTGGCCCTACCCCGTGCCGCCACGTGAGGTACCCCGCGTGCCCCGGTCCTTCCTGTTCACCGCGACCCGAGACGAGGCGACGTCATGACCGCCCCGACCCACGCCCCGAGCGCCGACCCGACCACTGCCTTCCACCAGCGCGTCATCGACGACGCCGCAGCCGCCGTCCGCGGCCTGACCATCTCCCTCGGCGAGCGGCTCGGCCTGTACCGCGCACTCGCCGAGCACGGCCCGCTCACCCCCGCGGAACTCGCGGAACACGCCGGCGTCACCGAGCGGTACGCGCAGGAGTGGCTGCACGCCCAGCTCAGCGCCGACTACGTGGAACGCCACCCGTCGTCCGACAAGTACACCCTGCCCGAGGCGCACGCCGCCGTCCTCGCCGACGCCGGGTCCGCCACGTACGCCGCCGGATTCTTCACCGCGCTCAAGGCGCTGTACGCCACCGAGGACCTACTCGTCGACGCATACCGCACGGGCGAGGGTGTGGGCTGGGCCGAGCACGACCCGGCGCTCGACACCGGCATGGGCAGCTTCTTCCAGCCCACCTACCGGCACCGGCTGCTGACCGACTGGCTGCCCGCGCTGGAAGGCGTCACCGAGAAGCTGGCGAACGGCGGCAGCGTCGCCGACATCGGCTGCGGCGTGGGGCACACCACCCTGCTCATCGCCAAGGCCTTCCCGCAGGCCAGGGTGTACGGCTTCGACTACTCGGAGGAGGCCGTCACCATCGCCCGGCAGCTCGCCGACGACGCGGGCCTGTCCGGGCGCGTCGTCTTCGAGACCGCGTCCGCCGACGACTACCCGGGCAGCGGCTACGACCTGGTCACCTTCTTCAACTGCCTGCACGACATGGGCGACCCGGTCGCCGCCGCCCAGCACGTCCACAAGTCCCTGGACGGGGACGGCACCTGGATGCTCGTCGAGTCCAACGTCTCGCCCGCCGACATCGACACCCGCACACCGGCGGCCCGCATGTTCATGTCGCTGTCCGCCGTGATGTGCCTGCCCGTCGCCGTCGCCCAGCGCGGCCCGCACGCCCTCGGCAACCACTCCGGCGAGAAGGCGTTCCGCGCCATCGCGGAGGAGGCCGGCTTCACCCGCTGGCGGCGCGCGACCGAGACCCCGGTCAACGCCGTGTACGAAGTCCGGCCCTGAGCCGCGCACCGCGTCCGGTCCCGACCCGCCCGCGTAAGGAGAGACCATGGCCGCCACGGCCCTGCCCGTCACCGACCGCTTCCTCGAAGTGCTCGAACGGCTCAGCGAGAAGGCCATCGAGGACTACTACAACCCGTACCAGCAGTTCGACTGGCCCGAGAAGCTGGACGAGAACCGCCTGTGGATGAGCCCCGAGCTGCTCACCCCCTACGGAACCCCGTACTTCGACGAGCTCGGCGAGGAGACCCTGCACCGGCTGTCCAAGTGGGAGTCCATCAACTTCTACAGCCTCAATGTGCACGGCATCCGCGAACTGCTCATCGAGGTCGTCCACCGCATCCACATGCCCGGCTTCGAGGTGCCGTCCGACTTCTTCCACCACTTCATCGGCGAAGAGAACGAACACATGTGGTTCTTCGCCGAGTTCTGCCGCCGCTACGGCGACAAGATCTACGCCTCGACCGCCATGCGCGCCGACTCGGCCTGGGAACCCGAGGTCGAGAACTTCCTCGTCTTCGCCCGCATCCTGTTCTTCGAGGAGCTGGTCGACCACTACAACACGCGGATGGCGCAGGACGAGACACTCTGCGACACCATCCGCCAGGTCAACCGCATCCACCACCAGGACGAGTCCCGCCACATCGCCTTCGGGCGCGAGCTGGTCTCGCTGCTGTTCACCCGGATGCGCGACGCGGTGGGCGAGGAGCGGCTGCGCGAGGTGGAGAGCTACCTCAAGCGCTATGTCGTCTTCAGCGTCAACTCCCTCTACAACCCGCACGTCTACCGCGATGCCGGCATCGCCGACCCGCTCGGTCTGCGCAACGCGCTCGTCGCCGACGAGCGCCGGCGCGCGCACGAGCGCAAGGCCATCCGCAAGCCGCTCGCCTTCTTCCTCAAGACCGGGATCTTCTCCGACGACACGCTGCCGGTCATCTGACCCGAGAGGTGGTCAACCACCGTGTCCCACACCACGTTCACAGCCCCGCGATCTTCACCGGACTCATCCCGGGAAGCCCGCGGCTTACCCTCCCTCGGACCGGAGGGCACCGCCCTGCTGAGGCTCCTCGACGACACCTTCGAAAGGTGGGGAGTGGCTGCCGGAGCACGCTCCATGACGATGCCCCCGCTGCTGCCGGCCGCGGATCTGCGGCGCCTGGACTATTACGAGAACTTCCCGCACCAGGCCGTCGTCGCCACCGCGATCGAGGTCGACCGGCGCGGTGAGTTCTGTGCCGAGACGGGATGCTTTCCCTGCAGCACTCTGCAACCCGCCGAACTCGGTCTGCCCTCCGCGTCCTGTTACGCGGTCTACCTCGACCACGAAGACCGCGAGGTGGCGGACGACACCCTCGTCACCGTCGTCGGCTGGTGCTTCCGCAAGGAGGAGCGCTACGAGGGGCTCAGGCGCCAACTCGGCTTCCGCATGCGGGAGATCGTGGCACTCGGCAGCCGCGAGCACGCCGAGAGCCACCTGTGCGACTTCAGCGACCGCATCACCGCCTTCGCCCGGGCGCTGGACCTGCCGCTGCGCAAGGAAGCCGCCTGCGACCCCTTCTACGACAAGGGCGGCTCCAAGGCGGTGCTGCAGCGGCTGTCGCCCGTCAAGCACGAATTCCTCTACGAGGACCTGGCCATCGCCTCCGTCAACACCCACCGCAACTTCTTCGGCGACCGCTGCTCCATCACCCTCGCCGGCACCGGCGGTCCGGCCTTCACCAGCTGCGTCGCCTTCGGCCTGGAGCGCTGGCTGTCCGCACTCACCCGGCGGCACGGCAGCTGGGCCGCCGCCACGGAGGCCGTCCACGCGGCCAGGGACCGATTCTCCCCGGTCGGACCGGGGGTGTGACGTGCCGGCCCACCCTACCGCCGGAGGCGGCGGCCCGGGCTGGGCGAACCTCGGCATGGACATCGTGTCCGTCAAGCGCGTCCGCCGACTCCTCGAGGACCACGGCGAGGGGTTCTTCGAGCGGATGCTGGACCCCGGAGAACTCGCCGACTGCCGCACGTCCAGTGGGCTTGACCTGCTCAGTCTCTGCGGTCGGATCGCGGCCAAGGAAGCGGCGTTCAAGACACTGCGGGTCCGGGGCCGTTTCCTGCCGTGGCGGGACATCGTGGTGCGCCGCTCGGACGGTGGCTGGCCGCTCGTCGAGCTGCGGCGAGGCGCCGCCGACATGGCGGCGCAGTCCGGCATCACGGACATCACGGTGAGCATCAGCCATGACGTGGACTACGCGGTCGCCGTGGCCGCCCCCATCCTCGGCGATCCCTCCGGCCTCCGGCCGTGAGGCGCCTGCCCACCCACCTGTACACAGCAATGTGAGGAGCACACCCATGAGCGAGGCCCTGCAGCAGGTCAAGGACTGGATCCTCAAGCGTCACCCGGACCGCGAGGACATCCCGGGCGACCTGGACCTGATCGAGAACCGCCTCATCGACTCGCTGTCCTTCGTCGAGTTCGTCTTCCTGCTGGAACAGCACTGCGGTCGCCCCATCGAGATGGAGACCCTCGAGGTCGACGCCATCCGCACCCTCGACGCCATCGACGCCAACTTCTTCCGAGCGGGGGTGAAGTGAGATGGGCCGGAGGCTCTTCACCTCCGAATCGGTCACCGAGGGTCATCCCGACAAGATCGCCGACCGGATCAGCGACACGGTCCTGGACGCGCTGCTCGCACAGGATCCGGCCTCGCGCGTCGCCGTGGAGACCCTGATCACCACGGGGCAGGTGCACATCGCGGGCGAGGTCACCACGACTGCGTACGCTCCCATCGCCCAGCTGGTGCGCGACACGATCCTCGAGATCGGCTACGACTCCTCCGCGAAAGGCTTCGACGGGGCGTCCTGCGGTGTGTCGCTCTCGATCGGATCGCAGTCCCCGGACATCGCGCAGGGGGTGAACTCCGCGTACGAGGCCCGGATCGAAGGCGGCGGGGACGAGCTGTCCCGGCAGGGCGCCGGCGACCAGGGCCTGATGTTCGGGTACGCCTGCGACGACACTCCTGAGTTCATGCCGCTGCCGATCCACCTCGCGCACCGGCTGGCCGAGCGACTGACCGAGGTCCGCAAGAACGGAACCTGCCCCTACCTGCGACCGGACGGCAAGACGCAGGTCACCATCGAGTACGACGGCGACTGGCCGGTACGTCTGGACACCGTCGTCGTCTCCTCGCAGCACGCCCCCGACATCAACCTCGACGGCCTCCTGGCCCCCGACATCCGGGACCTCGTCGTCGAGCCCACGCTCAAGGCGCTGGCCGAACAAGGCCTGAGTCTGGAGAGCGACGGTTACCGGCTGCTGGTCAACCCGACCGGCCGCTTCGAGATCGGCGGCCCGATGGGTGACGCCGGCCTGACCGGCCGCAAGATCATCATCGACACCTACGGCGGCATGGCCCGCCACGGCGGCGGCGCCTTCTCCGGCAAGGACCCCTCCAAGGTGGACCGCTCGGCGGCGTACGCGATGCGCTGGGTCGCCAAGAACGTCGTCGCCGCGGGCCTCGCCTCCCGCTGCGAGGTCCAGGTCGCCTACGCCATCGGCAAGGCCGAGCCCGTCGGCCTGTTCGTCGAGACCTTCGGCACCGAAGCCGTGCCCGTGGACCGCATCCAGGCCGCCATCACCGAAGTGTTCGACCTGCGGCCTGCCGCGATCATCCATGACCTGGACCTGTTGCGGCCGATCTACGCCCGGACCGCGGCGTACGGCCACTTCGGACGTGAACTCCCGGAACTGACCTGGGAGTCCACGGACCGGGTCGAGGCCCTGCTCAGGGCTGTGGGGGGCTGAGATGCGCATCGCTGTCACGGGCTCCATCGCCACCGACCATCTGATGTCGTTCCCGGGGAGTTTCACCGACCAGCTTCTGGCCGACCGCCTGGACCGTGTCTCCCTGTCCTTCCTCGCCGACCGGCTGGAGATCCGTCGCGGCGGCGTGGCAGCGAACATCTCCTTCGGCCTCGGGCTGCTCGGCATGCGGCCCGTGCTCGTCGGCGCGGTCGGCGACGACTTCGAGCCCTACCGGATCTGGCTGAAGCAGCACGGGGTCGACACCGACTCCGTGCTGGTCAGCGAGGAACAGCACACGGCACGCTTCGTGTGCACGACCGACCGGATGCAGAAGCAGATCGGGACGTTCTACGCCGGCGCCATGGCGGAAGCCCGCCGGATCGACCTGCGGACGGTCGTGGAGCGGGTCGGCCGGCTCGGGCTGGTGATGGTCTCGCCCGACGACCCCGAGGCCATGCTCCGGCACACCCGGGCATGCCGCTCCCTCGGCATCCCCTTCGCCTCCGACCCGTCCCAGCAACTGGCGCGCCTGGGCAAGAACGACGTCCTCGAACTGATCGACGGCGCACGCTGGCTGTTCACCAACGAGTACGAGGCCGCGCTGCTGCAGGACCGTACCGGCCTGACCGTTGCGGAGATCCTGCGCCGCGTCGGCTGCTGGGTCACCACGCACGGAGCAGCGGGCGTCCGGATCCGCAAGGACGGGCGCCAGGCCCTGGCCGTTCCCGCCGTCGAGGTGGCGGGCGTCGTGGACCCCACAGGAGTCGGTGACGCCTTCCGCGCGGGATTCCTCGCGGGTGCGGCGTGGGGCGTACCGGAGAAGTGCGCCGCCCAACTCGGCTGCGTCCTGGCCGCCACGGTCCTGGACTACGTCGGGACACAGGAGTACCGGCTGTACCGCGATGCGCTGCTGGCGCGGCTGCGGGCCACCTACGGAGTGGGGTGCGCCGCGCACCTCGTGGCCCATCTGCGGGGGCTGTCGTGACGGGAACGCGCGGCGACAGCCTGAGGACGGCGCTCGCCACCCGTGTGGTGGTGGCGGACGGCGCGATGGGCACCATGCTCCAGGCCCAGGACCCCACGCTGGACGACTTCCAGGGCTTGGAGGGCTGTAACGAGATCCTGAACGTGACCCGGCCGGACATCGTCCGGTCGGTCCACGACGCGTACTTCGCCGTGGGCGTCGACTGCGTGGAGACCAACACGTTCGGCGCGAACCTCGCCGCCCTGGGGGAGTACGGGATCGCCGAGCGGGTCTTCGAGCTGTCGGAGGCCGGCGCCCGGGTAGCCCGGGAGGCGGCCGACGAGTACGCCGCCCGTGACGGGCGCCCGCGCTGGGTGCTGGGCTCGATGGGGCCCGGCACGAAGTTGCCCACGCTGGGTCACATCGCCTTCGGAGCGATCCGGGACGCCTACCAGCAGAACGCCGAGGGTCTGCTCGCGGGCGGCGCGGACGCGCTGCTCGTGGAGACCACGCAGGACCTGCTCCAGACGAAGGCCTCCGTCATCGCCGCCCGCCGGGCCATGGACGCCACCGGCCACGCCGTACCTCTGATCGTGTCGGTCACGGTCGAAACGACCGGCACGATGCTGCTGGGCTCTGAGATCGGCGCGGCGCTGACCGCGCTGGAGCCGCTGGGCATCGACATGATCGGCCTTAACTGCGCGACGGGTCCGGCCGAGATGAGCGAGCACCTGCGCCACCTGTCCCGCCATGCCCGTGTTCCGCTGTCCTGCATGCCCAACGCCGGCCTGCCCGTGCTGACCAAGGACGGGGCACACTATCCGCTGACCGCGCCGGAGCTGGCGGATGCGCAGGAGACGTTCGTTCGCGAGTACGGCCTGTCCCTGGTCGGCGGCTGCTGTGGCACGACGCCCGAGCACCTGCGGCAGGTCGTGGAGCGGATGCGGGGCCTTGAGGTGCCGCCCCGTGATCCGCAGCCCGAGCCGGGCGCGGCGTCGCTGTACCAGTCGGTGCCGTTCCGGCAGGACACGTCCTACCTGGCGATCGGTGAGCGTACGAACGCCAACGGTTCGAAGAAGTTCCGTGAGGCCATGCTGGACGGTCGCTGGGACGACTGTGTGGAGATGGCCCGGGAGCAGATCCGTGAGGGCGCGCACATGCTCGACCTGTGCGTGGACTACGTCGGCCGTGACGGTGTGGCCGACATGGAGGAGCTGGCCGGCCGTTTCGCCACCGCCTCGACGCTGCCGATCGTGCTGGACTCCACCGAGGTCGAGGTGATCCGGGCCGGTCTGGAGAAGCTCGGCGGCCGTGCGGTGATCAACTCGGTGAACTACGAGGACGGCGCGGCCCGGAGTCCCGCTTCGCCAGGGTCACCCAGCTGGCCAGGGAGCACGGTGCCGCGCTGATCGCGCTGACCATCGACGAGGAGGGCCAGGCCCGTACCGCCGAGAAGAAGGTCGAGATCGCCGAGCGGCTGATCGACGATCTGACGGGCAACTGGGGCATTCACGAGGAGGACATCCTCGTCGACTGTCTGACTTTCACCATCTGCACCGGTCAGGAGGAGTCCCGCAAGGACGGCATCGCCACCATCGAGGGGATCCGCGAGCTGAAGCGGCGCCACCCGAAGGTGCAGACCACGCTCGGTCTGTCGAACATCTCCTTCGGTCTCAACCCGGCTGCCCGCATCCTGCTGAACTCGGTGTTCCTGGACGAGTGCGTCAAGGCGGGTCTGGACTCGGCGATCGTGCACGCGAGCAAGATCCTGCCGATCGCCCGTTTCAGTGAGGAGGAGGTCCGGACGGCTCTGGACCTCATCTACGACCGCCGCGCCGAGGGCTATGACCCGCTGCAGAAGCTGATGCAGCTGTTCGAGGGCGCCACCGCCAAGTCCCTCAAGGCCGGCAAGGCCGAGGAGCTGGCCGCCCTGCCGCTGGACGAGCGTCTGAAGCGGCGCATCATCGACGGCGAGAAGAACGGCCTGGAGGCCGACCTCGACGAGGCCCTGCAGTCCCGCCCGGCGCTGGACATCGTCAACGAGACGCTGCTGGAGGGTATGAAGGTCGTCGGTGAGCTGTTCGGTTCCGGGCAGATGCAGCTGCCGTTCGTGCTGCAGTCGGCCGAGGTGATGAAGACGGCCGTGGCTCACCTCGAACCGCACATGGAGAAGACCGACGAGGCGGGCAAGGGCGACCATCGTGCTGGCCACCGTGCGCGGTGACGTGCACGACATCGGCAAGAACCTTGTCGACATCATCCTGACCAACAACGGCTACAACGTCGTCAACCTGGGCATCAAGCAGCCGGTCTCGGCGATCCTGGACGCCGCCGAGGAGCACAAGGCCGACGTCATCGGCATGTCCGGTCTCCTGGTCAAGTCCACGGTGATCATGAAGGAGAACCTGGAGGAGCTGAACCAGCGCGACCTGGCGGCGAAGTACCCGGTCATCCTCGGCGGCGCCGCCCTCACCCGCGCCTACGTCGAGCAGGACCTGCACGAGATCTACCAGGGCGAGGTCCGCTACGCCCGCGACGCCTTCGAGGGCCTGCGCCTGATGGACGCCCTGATGGCGGTGAAGCGGGGAATCCCGGGAGCCGCTCTCCCAGAACTCAAACAGCGCCGTGTGAAGGCCGCCGCAGCAGTGCGGAACACGGAGCAGCTGCCGGCGGAGGGCCCACGGCGCTCGGACGTGGCCACCGACAACCCCGTGCCGACACCGCCCTTCCTCGGCACTCGGGTCGTCAAGGGCATTCCCTTGAAGGAGTACGCGTCCTGGCTGGACGAGGGCGCCCTGTTCAAGGGGCAGTGGGGCCTCAAACGGGACATGATCGATTCCGTGGGGCGGCCCAGGCTGCGCTTGTGGCTGAACCGGCTGCGGACCGAGAACCTTCTCGAAGCCGCGGTGGTCTACGGCTACTTCCCGTGTGTGTCGAAGGACGACGACCTGATCGTCCTGGACGAGCAGGGCAACGAGCGCACCCGCTTCACCTTCCCCCGTCAGGACCGCGACAGGCGCCTCTGCCTGGCCGACTTCTTCCGCTCGGAGGAGAGCGGCCAGGTCGACGTCGTGGGGCTCCAGGTCGTCACCGTCGGCTCGCGGATCGGAGAGGCCACGGCCGGACTCTTCGGAACCGACGCCTACCGCGACTACCTCGAACTGCACGGTCTGTCCGTGCAGTTGGCCGAGGCTCTGGCCGAGTACTGGCACGCCCGTGTCCGCGCGGAACTCGGCATCGGTGTTCACGACCCGGCCGGCCTGGACGGCATGCTCCGCACCCAGTACCAGGGCTGCCGCTACTCGCTCGGCTATCCGGCCTGCCCCGACCTCGAAGACCGCGGCAAGATCGCCGATCTGCTGCGGCCGGAGCGGATCGGCGTGGAGCTCTCCGAGGAGTTCCAGCTCCACCCTGAGCAGTCCACGGACGCGATCGTCGTCCACCACCCCGAGGCGAGCTACTTCAACGCGGGAGGCCGCCCATGACGACGAGCAGGACCACGTTCTCCTTCGAGTTCTTCCCTCCGAAGACCGCGAACGGAGAGCGCGCCCTCTGGGAAGCGATCCGCCGGGTGGAGGCGCTGCGGCCTGACTTCGTGTCCGTGACGTACGGCGCCG
>KE354348.1 GCA_000415505.1 Streptomyces afghaniensis 772 | reverse complement strand
AATTAAGCCACATGCTCCGCCGCTTGTGCGGGCCCCCGTCAATTCCTTTGAGTTTTAGCCTTGCGGCCGTACTCCCCAGGCGGGGCACTTAATGCGTTAGCTGCGGCACGGACAACGTGGAATGTTGCCCACACCTAGTGCCCACCGTTTACGGCGTGGACTACCAGGGTATCTAATCCTGTTCGCTCCCACGCTTTCGCTCCTCAGCGTCAGTATCGGCCCAGAGATCCGCCTTCGCCACCGGTGTTCCTCCTGATATCTGCGCAGTTTCACCGCTACACCAGGAATTCCGATCTCCCCTACCGAACTCTAGCCTGCCCGTATCGACTGCAGACCCGGGGTTAAGCCCCGGGCTTTCACAACCGACGTGACAAGCCGCCTACGAGCTCTTTACGCCCAATAATTCCGGACAACGCTCGCGCCCTACGTATTACCGCGGCTGCTGGCACGTAGTTAGCCGGCGCTTCTTCTGCAGGTACCGTCACTTTCGCTTCTTCCCTGCTGAAAGAGGTTTACAACCCGAAGGCCGTCATCCCTCACGCGGCGTCGCTGCATCAGGCTTTCGCCCATTGTGCAATATTCCCCACTGCTGCCTCCCGTAGGAGTCTGGGCCGTGTCTCAGTCCCAGTGTGGCCGGTCGCCCTCTCAGGCCGGCTACCCGTCGTCGCCTTGGTGAGCCATTACCTCACCAACAAGCTGATAGGCCGCGGGCTCATCCTGCACCGCCGGAGCTTTCCACCACCAAGAGATGCCCCTAGTGGTTGTATCCGGTATTAGACCCCGTTTCCAGGGCTTGTCCCAGAGTGCAGGGCAGATTGCCCACGTGTTACTCACCCGTTCGCCACTAATCCCCACCGAAGTGGTTCATCGTTCGACTTGCATGTGTTAAGCACGCCGCCAGCGTTCGTCCTGAGCCAGGATCAAACTCTCCGTGAATGTTTTCCCGTAATCGGGATGAACACCACGAGAGCGGAACAGCCAGGCGGAATAAGCCCGGCCGTTCACAGCGTCCTCGCTGTGTTTTTTCAAAGGAACCTCGCCCCAGCAGATGCTGGAGACGGGGTATCAACATATCTGGCGTTGACTTTTGGCACGCTGTTGAGTTCTCAAGGAACGGTCGCTTCCTTTGTACTCACCCTCTCGGGCTTTCCTCCGGGCGCTTCCCTTCGGTCTTGCGTTTCCGACTCTATCAGATCTTTTCTCGACCCGATTTCCTCGGCGCTTTCCAGGTTCCCGCTTCCGCGTTTCCCTTTCCGGCGGTTCCGACTCTATCAGATCCTTTCGGGCCTGATTCCCAGTCAGCGGGGTTTGTCTTCGCGGCTGTTGGGCCGTTCCGACGAGTGAGACTTTAGCGGATTCCCCTGCTCCCGAGCCAATCGGGGGCCGCGTCCTTTCGAACGGGGATTCCTCATTCCGTAAATACGCATGCCAATGAAACGACGACAGAACTACTTCGTCGAGTAGTGGTTGGTACTTGCGGATTGGCTGCCCGGGGACCGACCGGGGTCGGCGCTCACGTCGGGCAACTCGGAGAACACTACGGATGGGGTCTGGGCGTGTCAACTCAAGGGCGGACGGCACTCCGGGGGCGTAGTCTGGGGGGCATGACGACGCGTACGTGTAGCCAGCTGTGGTGGGCCGCCTGACGGCGGCCGTCCTCACGTATGCACTCAACGGCCGCCGCTTCGGCGGCCGTTCTTGTTTCTCCCTCCAGGACCACCGGGGGCGGCCGCCGGAGCGGCGGTCTCGGCCAGGAGGTGGAGGAGAGATGACACGGGTCTTCAGCGGGGTCAAGCCGACGGGGCATCTGACGCTGGGGAACTACCTGGGAGCCATGCGGCGGTGGGCTGCCGTCGACCAGCACGAGGCGGACGCCTTGTTCTGCGTCGTCGATCTGCACGCTCTGACCGTGGACCACGATCCCGCGCGGGTGCGCAGGCTGAGCCGGCAGGCGGCGACCTTGTTGCTGGCGTCCGGGCTGGATCCGGAGCTCTGCACGCTGTTCGTGCAGAGCCATGTGGACGAGCATGCGCGGCTGTCGTACGTGCTGGAGTGCGTGGCCACCGACGGTGAGATGCGGCGGATGATCCAGTACAAGGAGAAGGCCGCGCGGGAGCAGCGGCGGGGCGGGAGTGTGCGGCTGTCGCTGCTGACGTATCCCGTGCTGATGGCGGCGGACATCCTGGCGTACGCGGCCGATGAGGTGCCCGTGGGGGACGACCAGGTTCAGCACGTTGAGCTGACGCGGGATCTGGCGGTGCGGTTCAACCAGCGGTACGGGCATACGTTCGTGGTGCCTCGGGCCACGCGTCCGGGGGTGGCTGCGCGGGTGATGAACCTGCAGGATCCGACGTCGAAGATGGGCAAGAGCGATGACGTCGGGCCGGGGATCGTCTATCTGCTGGACGAGCCGGACGTGGTGCGGAAGAAGGTCATGCGGGCCGTGACCGACAGCGGGCAGGAGGTCGTGTACGACCGGGAGGCCCGGCCGGGGCTCGCCAATCTGCTGGAGATCCTCGCCGCGTGCTCGGGTGGGACTCCTGAGGAGCTGAGCGGTGCGTACGCGTCGTACGGGGACTTGAAGAAGGACACCGCTGAGGCTGTGGTCGAGGTGCTCAGGCCCGTCCAGGAGCGGCACAAGGAGTTGTGTGCGGATCCCGGTTATGTGGAGCGCGTGCTGCGGGACGGTGCGGAGCGGGCTCGGGGGATGGCTCGGCCGACCGTGGATGCGGCTTATCGCGCGATCGGGTTGCTGCCCGCCGTGCCGGAAGCGGCGGCGGACGCGGGTGGGGCCGGCGTGCTGAGGGTGTGAGGTGGTGCGGGCGTCGGGGGCGGGTCGGCCCCGACGCCCGCAGTGCTCCTCAGTTGTTGCCGGAGGCCAGGGCGCGGCTGCGGTCGCGGGCGGCTTCGAGGGCGGCGATGAGGGCGGCTCGTACGCCGTGGTTCTCGAGTTCTCGGATGGCGTTGATCGTCGTGCCGGCGGGGGACGTGACGTTCTCGCGGAGCTTGACGGGGTGTTCACCGCTGTCGCGGAGCATCGTCGCGGCGCCGATGGCGGACTGGACGATCAGGTCGTGGGCCTTGTCGCGGGGCAGGCCGAGGAGGATGCCCGCGTCGGTCATGGCTTCGACCAGGTAGAAGAAGTAGGCCGGGCCGGAGCCGGAGAGGGCCGTGCAGGCGTCCTGCTGGGACTCGGGGACGCGGAGCGTCTTGCCGACGGCGCCGAAGATCTCCTCGGTGTGGGCCAGGTGGTCGGCGGTGGCGTGCGTGCCGGCGGAGATGACGGACATGGCCTCGTCCACCAGGGCGGGGGTGTTCGTCATGACGCGGATGACCGGGGTGCCGGGGGCGAGGCGTTCCTCGAAGTACGCGGTGGTGATGCCGGCGGCGCCGCTGACGACCAGGCGGTCGGCGGGGACGTGGGGGGCGAGTTCGTCGAGGAGGGTGCCCATGTCCTGCGGTTTGACCGTGAGGATCAGGGTGTCGGCGATCTTCGCGGCTTCGGGGTTGGTGACCGGGGTGACGCCGTAGCGGGTGTGGAGTTCTTCGGCTCGTTCCTGGCGGCGGGTGGTGACCAGGAGGTCGGCCGGGGTCCAGCCGGCTCGGATCATTCCGCTGAGCAGGGCTTCACCGATCTTGCCGGTGCCGAGGACTGCGACTTTCTGGGTCATGGCGCGGGGTGCCTCCGGGGGTGCGTCGTCCGGGGTCCATCCTCGCATCGGGGAGGGGCCGGCGGCTTGGGTGTCCGTTGGGCGGGATGTCGGTGGTGCCCCGGGCGGCGCTGCCGGCTTATGCCGTCCTGCGTCGTAGGGTCGCCGCGCCCAGGGTGAGGACCAGCAGGGCGCAGCCGGCGACTATCAGGGTGTCGCGTACGAACGTGGCGGTCATGTCCGTGTGGCGGAGGACCTCGTTCATGCCGTCCACCGCGTAGGACAGTGGGGAGGACGTCGGAGATGACCTCCAGGGCCGGGTGCATGTTGTCGCGGGGTGTGAACAGGCCACAGAGGAGGAGCTGGGGGAAGATCACCGCCGGCATGAACTGGACCGCCTGGAATTCCGAGGCCGCGAAGGCCGAGACGAAGAGGCCGAGGGCCGTGCCGAGGAGGGCGTCGAGGAGGGCCACCAGGAGGAGGAGCCAGGGGCTGCCGGTGACGTCGAGGCCGAGGAACCAGACCGCGAGGCCCGTGGCCAGGGCGGACTGGATGATCGCGAGGGTGCCGAAGGCGAGGGCGTAGCCGGCGATGAGGTCGGCTTTGCCGAGGGGCATGGCGAGGAGGCGTTCGAGGGTGCCCGAGGTGCGTTCGCGCAGGGTGGCGATGGACGTCACCAGGAACATCGTGATCAGCGGGAAGATCCCGAGCAGGGACGCGCCGATGCTGTCGAAGGTGCGGGGGCTGCCGTCGAAGACGTAGCGCAGCAGGAACAGCATCACGCAGGGGATGAGGATCAGCAGTGCGATGGTGCGGGGGTCGTGGGTCAGCTGGCGCAGGACGCGGGTGGCGGTGGCCATGGTTCGGGACGCGCTCAGGGTCCGCGGCCGGGTGGGGGTGATCGTGGTGGTCATCGGGTCGTCTCCTTGGTGCGGGCTGCGGCCTTGGCCTCGTCCACCAGGTGCAGGAAGGCTTCCTCGACCGTGTCCGCGCCGGTGCGGGTGCGCAGGGCCTCGGGGGTGTCGTCGGCGAGGAGCTCGCCCTCGCGCATGAGGAGGAGGCGGTGGCAGCGCTCGGCCTCGTCCATGACGTGGGAGGAGACGAGGAGGGTCGCGCCGCGGCTCGCCGCGATGTCGTGGAAGAGGGTCCACAGGTCGCGGCGCAGGACAGGGTCGAGGCCGACGGTCGGTTCGTCGAGGACCAGGAGCTCGGGCGTGCCGAGGAGGGCGACGGCCAGGGAGACGCGGCTGCGCTGGCCGCCGGAGAGGTTGCCGGCCAGGGCGTCGGCGTGGGTGGTGAGGTCGACGTCGGCTATCGCGCGGGTGACGTTGTCGTGGCGGCGGTCGGCGGCGGGCCGGCCGGGGTCGAGTATCGCAGCGAAGTAGTCGAGGTTCTGGCGGACGGTCAGGTCGTCGTAGACGGACGGGGCCTGGGTGACGTAGCCGATGCGGGTGCGGAGGGTGGGGTGGCCTGCGGGGTGGCCTAGGACGTCGAGGGTGCCGGTGACCTTGGCCTGGGTGCCGACGATGGCGCGCATGAGGGTGGACTTGCCGCAGCCGGAGGGGCCCAGCAGGCCGGTGATCTGGCCTCGGGGGACGGTGAAGGCGAGATTGCGCAGGACCTTGCGGGGGCCGCGGGTGACGGTGAGGTCTTCGGCGTGGACGGCCGGGGGGTTCTTGGTGTGGGTTGCTGTGGGTTCCGTGGTGGTGCTGGTGACGGTGTTTGTGGTGCCTGTGGGGGTGCCTGTGGTGCCTGTGGGGGTGCCGGGGCGTGGTGGATCGGGAGCATTATTCATCATGTGATGAATAATGCTCCTGAGGGCTGGGGGCGTCAAGCGGGTGTCTTCGCCAGGAGGAGGATTACGTCGTAGACCTCTTCGACGATGCCGTCCGGGAAGGCCTTGAGGAGGTGCTCGCGTTCCTCGGCCAGGAAGGCCGCGGTGTGTTCCTCGCCGTGTACGAGGAAGACCGAGTGGCTGCCGATGTTGGCGAGGTGGGTGTCGATCGGGATGCGGCGGCTCCAGCGGACCGTGCGGCGGGTGAAGTCGAGGCGGCCGGTGGGGTCGGCGGCGCGGGCGTTGACGTTTCGTCGCTCGGCGGCCGTGTCGATGTCGAAGTGGCGTTCCGTGCGGGCGGCGGCTTCGGCGATCCACGGGACGTCCAGGGCGTCGGTGTTCCACCAGAGGGCGAGGGCGCCGCCGGGGCGCAGGACGCGGAGGGCCTCCGGGACGGAGCGGGACTGGTCGGTCCAGTGCCAGGCCTGGGCGTAGGTGACGAAGTCGACGGAGGCGTCGGCGAGGGGGAGGTCGTCGCCGGTGCCGCGGACGATCGGGACGTCGGGGAGGGTGCTGCGGAACTGGGCCGCCATGCCGTCGCCCGGTTCTACGGCGATGACGTGCGCGCCTCGGGCGTGGAGGAGGGCGGTCGCTATGCCGGTGCCGGCGCCGATGTCTGCGACGCGGGAGCCGGGGAGGGGGTGGTCGGCCAGGGCTTCTATCGCGTCGAAGAGGGCTGGAGGGTAGGAGGGGCGGTTGGCCGCGTATTGGGCTGCGGCCGTGTTGAAGGAGTGGGCGCGGGCGGCGCGGGTGGGGTGGTGGGCGGAGGAGTGTGTGGTCATACGGCCATGGTGGCCGGGGTGGGGGCGGGAGCTGGTGAGATTCCGGTGAGAGGCCCGGGAGTTATGCGGAGCGGCGCTTTTTCGACGGGTTGCCCGAGCGGCGGGTCGTGCGCTTCTCGTGGTGCCTGCGGGCTGCCTCGTACTCCTCGCGGTGGAGCTTTTCGCCGGGGGCCTCGGTGAGGGAGCGGAAGAAGTACGCGAGGAGGGAGCCGACGAAGCCGATGGTCAGGAGGCCGCGGAGGGAGGCCTGGCGGTCGGGGTCGGGGCGGCGGGTGAAGCCGTCCCAGGTGTGGCGGAAGGCCATCGCGCTGCAGATCGCGAACATCACGACCATGAGCAGGGTCACGAAGTTGCCGATCGCGGCGATCTGGAGGCCCTGGTAGGCGAGGCGGAGGACGAGGCAGGAGGCGACTGCGGTGGCCAGCGAGCCGAGGGCGACGCCGATGCGGCGGGCGGTGTAGCCGTTGTCGTGGTTCAGCCAGGTCGTGCCGAAGAAGCGGATCGGCTCGGGGCGGGGGGCGAGGGGGGCGTTCTCTGCGCTCACCGGTCGATTATGGCTTGGGGGGTGTGGTCGTTGTATGCCTGCGGCGGCCTGGGGCTGCTTCGGTGGGGGTGCGCGTAGCGCCTACCGGGGTGCGGTGGGTCGGGGCCGCGCCGGGGGGTGTCCGTCCTCGGAACGGCGCGATGGGGTCGGATACCGACTAACCGTCCGTTGACGCGCCAACCGCTGCGGGCGGACACCCCCCGACACGGCCCCTTCCGTGCGTACGCGGGTGCGGGCGCGTCTCGGCTTAGCTGCCGCAGGCCGCCGCGCTGCGGGCCGCATTAGCTGCGGGCAGTCGTGCCGCTTGGGGCGGCACGGGTGGGCGCAGCGGCACCCTCGTCGCGCCGAGTTGGGCGCCCACCCGGCCCCAGCATCTGCTGCCGCAGGTCACCCGCAGCGGGGGCGGATGTAGCCGTCGCTGCCCGTGTTCACGTAAGCGTCCGAGACGTACTGGCCGCTCGCGATGTTGTCCCAGATGTTCGTCGTGCCGTAGGGGCCCGTGACCGTGGTGCCGGGTGTCTGGCAGTGGATCGGGACTCGGGAGCCCTCGGGCAGGACCTTGACGATCGGGTAGCCGGTGCCGGGACCGCTGCGGACGTTGAGGCGGACGCCCGGTGCGACCGAGAAGTACGTGGCCGCGGCGGCCAGCGTGGTGACCAGCGGCTTGCCGGCCTCGTGTGTGCTGCGCTCGGCCTCTTCTACTGACATGAAAACCTCCCCCGTTGACCCCATGGCTGCCATGGGATCCCGTTGATTCCCCTGAATTACGCCATCAAACACCTGTACGTGACTCGCCAGCGGAGGCTAGCAAGCCGCCTCTGTCCCGTACGAGTCATCGACTAGGCTCCGTGCGTCGCGCGCGCGGACGAACAGCACGGGGGTGGTCCCATGGCGCCACAGCGGAACGTCGGAGCGGGCCCGGAAGCGGAACTTCCTGAGTACGCCGGTCACTACCGACTGGAGTCCTGTCTGGGCTCGGGCGGCATGGGCGTCGTCCATCTGGCCCGGAGCACGTCCGGGATGAAGGTCGCCGTGAAGGTCGTGCATGCGGAGTTCGCCAAGGACCCCGAGTTCAGGGGCCGTTTCCGGCAGGAGGTCGGGGCGGCGCGGCGGGTCAGCGGGGCTTTCACCGCGCCCGTCGTTGATGCCGATCCCGAGGCCGGACGGCCCTGGATGGCCACACTGTTCATTCCGGGCCCGACGCTGGCCCAGGAGGTGAAGCGGAACGGGCCCCTGGCCTCGGCGCAGTTGCGTCGGCTGATGGCCGGGCTCGCCGAGGCGCTGCGGGACATCCACCGGGTCGGGGTCGTGCACCGGGATCTGAAGCCGAGCAACGTGCTGCTCGCCGAGGACGGGCCGAAGGTCATCGACTTCGGCATTTCCCGGCCGAAAGACAGCGAGTTGCGGACCGAGACCGGGAAGTTGATCGGAACGCCGCCCTTCATGGCGCCGGAGCAGTTCCGGCGGCCCAGGGAAGTGGGGCCCGCCGCCGACGTGTTCGCCCTCGGGTCCGTCATGGTGCATGCGGCCACCGGGCGCGGGCCGTTCGACTCCGACAGTCCCTACGTCGTCGCCTACCAGGTGGTGCACGACGAGCCCGAGCTGGCCGGCGTACCGGAAGAGCTGGCGCCGCTCGTGCTGCGGTGTCTCGCCAAGGAGCCCGAGGACCGGCCCTCTCCCGACGAGTTGATGCGGGAGCTGCGGTCGGTGGCGGCCTCGTACGACACACAGGCGTTCATACCGGCCCAGCGGGTCGACGAGGTGGTGGTGGAGGAGGAGGAGGCGGCGGCTGTTGCGGAGCAGGGCGGCGGGGTTTCTGACGCCGATCCGTCCGGGGTCGAGGAGCCGTCGCGTCGGTCCAGGTTGCGGCTCGGCAAGCGGGCCGCCCTCGGTGCCGGGGCTCTCGGGCTGGCCGTCGTCGGTGCGCTGGCGGCCGTTCCGCTCCTCGTGGGCGGGAGTCCGGCGTCCGAAGTCACCGCGCCGCGGACGACGGCGGCCGCGTTCTCGGCGTGGGAGGCACCGCCGTTGTCCGGGGAGAGCATGCCTCAGTGTGCGTTCGGGGCGGGGAAGCTGCTGTGTGCGCAGACCGGGCTGGTCTTCGCTCTCGATCCTGTCGACGGGCGGCTGCTGTGGCGGCATCCTCTGGACGGGGTCGCCGCGAGCGGGCCGCCGAGCGGCGCTCCGGTCGTGTCGGGTGGGCTGGTGCCGGCCGGGCTGGGCCAGGGGCGGCGGATGACGATGCTCGATCCCGGCTCGGGTGACGTGGAGCGGCGGCAGGAGCTGCCCGCGTACGGGGGGCTGCGGGCCGTCGGCGGCATGCTGCTGCTCACGGCGGCCGACGGGACGGTGAGCGGGGTGGAGAGCGCCTCGGGTGAGGTGAAGTGGAGTCATCGGATTCCGGGGCAGGACGTGCCGTATTTCGTCTCGTTCCCCGGGGATCCGCTGGCCTACGCGGCGAGTACGTCCGGTGATGGGGCCCGCACGACGGTCACGGCGGTGGACCCGGGCACGGGTGACGTGCGGTGGCACGCGCGGCTGGAGGGGGCCTTGCAGCCTCTCGGCACTGGGGACGGGGCGGTCGTGTTCGTGGCGGTCGACGCCGTGCGCGGGGAGGCTCGGGCCGTGGTCCGTTACGACCCGGGGCGCCGGGCGAGTGTGCGGGTGCCGTTGCGCATCCCGCTGCAGCAGGTGGCGGGGAGTGTGCACGGGGACGTCGTGCACCTCATGGCGACGGGTGGTGCGCTGGTCGCCGTCGATCTGGAGGCGCGCAGGCAGCGGTGGAGTCTGGAGACGGGGGTCGTCCGGGGGTCGACGCCGGTCGCCGACGACCGGTACGTGTACGTCACCGCGCCGGACGGGCGGCTGCTCGCCGTCGACGCGCGGCGCGGGAAGCTCGTCGGGCAGACGTCTCCGCGGCTGGGCGAACGGTCGGACCGGGTGCCGGCCGCGCTTCCCGAGCCCGTGCTCGTGGGCGACCGTGTCTATGCCGGTGCGCCGGACGGGTCCGTCTTCGCCGTGAGCGGGCGTGATCCGTCGGGGTGGTAGTGCGTACGCGGAAGGGCCGCGCCCGGGAGACCGGGGGCGGCCCTTGTGCGTGGAGTGGTCAGCCCAGCTTCGTGACGTCCCGCACGGCGCCCTTGTCGGCGCTGGTCGCCATCGCCGCGTAGGCCCGCAGTGCCGCCGAGACCTTGCGGTCGCGGTTCTTCGGGGCGTACACGCCGTTCAGCGCCTGCTCGCGGCGGGCCAGCTCGGCGTCGTCGACGAGGAGCTCGATGGTGCGGTTCGGGATGTCGATGCGGATGCGGTCGCCGTCCTCGACGAGGGCGATGGTGCCGCCGGCGGCCGCCTCGGGCGAGGCGTGGCCGATGGAGAGGCCGGACGTGCCGCCGGAGAAGCGGCCGTCGGTGATCAGGGCGCAGGCCTTGCCGAGGCCGCGGCCCTTCAGGTACGAGGTCGGGTAGAGCATCTCCTGCATGCCGGGGCCGCCCTTGGGGCCCTCGTAGCGGATGACGACGACGTCGCCCTCCTTGACCTGCTTCAGCAGGATCTTCTCGACGGCCTCCTCCTGCGACTCGCAGACGACCGCCGGGCCCTCGAAGGTCCAGATCGACTCGTCGACGCCGGCCGTCTTCACCACGCAGCCGTCGACCGCGAGGTTGCCCTTGAGGACCGCGAGGCCGCCGTCCTTGGAGTACGCGTGCTCGACGGAGCGGATGCAGCCGCCCTCGGCGTCCTCGTCGAGGGCCTCCCAGCGCTCGGACTGGGAGAAGGCCTCGGCGGAGCGGACGCAGCCGGGGGCCGCGTGCCACAGCTCGACCGCCTCGGGGGACGGGGAGCCGCCGCGCACGTCCCAGGTCTTCAGCCAGTCGGACAGGGACGGGCTGTGGACCGCGTGCACGTCCTCGTTGAGCAGGCCCGCGCGGTGCAGCTCGCCGAGGAGGGCGGGGATGCCGCCGGCGCGGTGCACGTCCTCCATGTAGTACGTGCGGTCCTTGGCGACGTTCGGCGCCACCTTGGCCAGGCAGGGGACCCTGCGGGAGACCGCGTCGATCTCCTCCAGGCCGAAGGGGACGCCGGCCTCCTGGGCCGCCGCCAGCAGGTGCAGGATCGTGTTGGTCGAGCCGCCCATCGCGATGTCGAGGGCCATCGCGTTCTCGAAGGCCGCGAAGGTGGCGACGTTGCGCGGCAGGACCGTCTCGTCGTCCTGCTCGTAGTAGCGGCGGGTGATGTCCATGACCGTGTTGGCCGCGTCGACGTAGAGCTGCTTGCGCGCGGTGTGGGTGGCCAGGACCGAGCCGTTGCCGGGGAGGGAGAGGCCGATGGCCTCGGTCAGGCAGTTCATCGAGTTGGCGGTGAACATGCCGGAACAGCTGCCGCAGGTCGGACAGGCGTTCTCCTCGATGCGGAGGATGTCCTCGTCCGAGATCTTCTCGTTCACGGCCTCGGACATCGCGTCGACCAGGTCCAGCGTGCGGACCGTGCCGTCGACGAGCGTGGCCCGGCCGGACTCCATCGGGCCGCCGGAGACGAAGACCGTGGGGATGTTCAGGCGCAGGGCCGCGTTGAGCATGCCCGGGGTGATCTTGTCGCAGTTGGAGATGCAGATCAGGGCGTCGGCGCAGTGGGCCTCGACCATGTACTCCACGCTGTCCGCGATCAGGTCGCGGGAGGGGAGGCTGTAGAGCATGCCGCCGTGGCCCATGGCGATGCCGTCGTCGACGGCGATCGTGTTGAACTCGCGCGGGATGCCGCCGGCCTCGACGATCGCCTCGCTGACGATCCTGCCCACCGGCTGGAGGTGGGTGTGGCCCGGCACGAACTCCGTGAAACTGTTGGCGACCGCGATGATCGGCTTGCGGCCGATGTCCGCACCCGGTACACCGGAGGCGCGCATAAGGGCGCGGGCGCCCGCCATGTTGCGGCCGTGGGTGACTGTGCGGGACCTCAGCTCGGGCATCGTCGCTCGCTCCTTCAGAGACTGCGTCAGAGGATTCGGAGATTTCTGACTCCTACCGAGCGTACGCCGGTCATCCAGAGGGCGGGACGGAGTGTCCGGAATGCGGGATGCATGTCTCGGCCGGCGGCGGTTCAGGACCCGGTGAGGTGGCCCTGCACGACCGGTGCCAGGCGCGCGATGATCTGCTCGGGGTCCGCCGAGGCCAGCGGCTCGACCTTGATGACGTACCGCAGCATCGCGGTGCCCACGAGCTGGGCGGCGGCGAGCTCGGCCCGCAATTCCGCGTCCGGCAGGTCCAGTTGTCCCGCGATGCGGCGCAGCACCTGGGTGGCGACGATACGGCGGAAGACGGCGGCCGCCGTGTCGTTGGTGACGGCGGAGCGGACGATGGCGAGCAGGGGCGCGCGGGTCGCCGGGTTCTCCCAGACGCCGAAGAAGAAGCGGGCCAGGCGCTCCCCGACGCCGTCGAGCGGGCCCTCCTCGATGGCCTTCGGCGCGTCGAGGGCGGGTCCGAAGGACAGGGTGATCGCCGCCTCGAAGACCTGCTCCTTCGTCCCGAAGTAGTGGTGCACGAGCGCCGGGTCGACCCCGGCCGCCTTGGCGATGCCGCGTACGGACGTCTTCTCGTAGCCGCGCTCGGAGAACTCCTCACGGGCGGCGGTCAGGATGCGGTCCCTGGTGTCGGCCGACTCCGTGCGCGGCGGGCGGCCTCGGCGGCGGGCGGTGGCCCCCGTGCCCGGGCCGGTGCCGGCCGGGGGCACGTCGCTCATCGCCTCGGCACCTTCACCGCCGAGGCCAGGTGCAGGCGCGTGAAGGCCAGTGCCTCCGCAAGGTCGGCCTCGCGCTCCGCGCTGGACATGGCGCGGCGGGTGTTGACCTCGATCACGACGTGCCCGTCGAAGCCGGTGAGGGCGAGCCGCTCCAGCACCTCTGCGCAGGGCTGGGTGCCGCGGCCGGGCACGAGGTGCTCGTCCTTGGCCGAGCCCCTGCCGTCGGCGAGGTGGACGTGGCCCAGGCGGTCGCCCATGCGGTCGACCATGGCCAGCGCGTCGCTGCGGGCCGTCGCGGTGTGGCTGAGGTCGATCGTGAAGTGGCGGTAGTCGTCCTTCGTCACGTCCCAGTCGGGGGCGTACGCCAGCATCTCGCGGTCGCGGTAGCGCCAGGGGTACATGTTCTCGACGGCGAACCGTACGTCCGTCTCGTTGGCCATGCGCCAGATGCCGGCGACGAAGTCCCTGGCGTACTGGCGCTGCCAGCGGAACGGGGGTGGACGACGACCGTGCTCGCGTCGAGCTTCTCGGCCGCCGCGCGGGCCCGCTGGAGCTTGGTCCAGGGGTCCGTGGACCAGACGCGCTGCGTGATGAGCAGGCAGGGGGCGTGGACGGCCAGGACCGGGATCTGGTGGTAGTCGCTGAGTCTGCGCAGGGCCTCGATGTCCTGGCTGACCGGGTCGGTCCAGACCATGACCTCGACTCCGTCGTAGCCCAGGCGCGCGGCGATCTCGAAGGCCGTGGCCGTCGACTCCGGGTAGACCGAGGCCGTCGACAGGGCGACCTTCGCGTCCGGGATCCTTACGGCTGGCTCTGCCATGCAGGACAGATTACGGGGTGTGGTCGGGGTGGAGCGGGGTGCCTATTCGCTGTTGTGGTGTTTGCCATAGACGGCCCCGCCCTCGCTGCGGGCTCACACCGACTCCATGTGATCCAGGCGGCGGAGGATCACGCCCTCTCTCAGTGCCCACGGGCAGATCTCCAGGCGCTCCACGCCGAAGAGGTCCATCGCGGCCTCGGCCACCAGGGCGCCCGCCAGCAGCTGGCCCGCCCTGCCCTCCGAGACGCCCGGGAGCTCGGCCCGTTCCGCCTCCGTCATGCCGGCCAGCCTCGGGACCCATTCCTCCAGGGACTTCCGCTTGAGTTCGCGCTGGACGTAGAGGCCCTCGGCGGAGCGGGCCGCGCCGGCGATGCGGGCGAGTTGCTTGAAGGTCTTGGACGTGGCGACGACGCGGTCGGGCGGACCGAAGCGGCTGAACTCGCCGACCGTGCGGGCGACCTCGGTCCGGACGTGGCGGCGCAGCGCCCGGACGTCGTCCGGGCGGCGGGTCGCCGGGCAGCCAGCCTGCGGTGAGGCGGCCGGCGCCCAGCGGCAGGGAGGCGGCCGCGTCGGGCTCCTCGTCGATGCCGTAGGCGATCTCCAGGGAGCCGCCACCGATGTCCAGGACCAGCAGTTTCCCGGCCGACCAGCCGAACCAGCGGCGGGCGGCGAGGAAGGTGAGGCGGGCTTCCTCCTCGCCCGTGAGGACCTGGAGCTCGACGCCGGTCTCGGTGCGCACGCGCGCGAGGACGTCGTCGGCGTTGCGGGCCTCGCGCACGGCGGAGGTGGCGAACGTCAGGAGGTCCTCGACGCCCTTGTCCTCGGCGGCCTGGAGCGACTCCTGGACGACCGAGATCAGCCGGTCGACGCCCTGGGGGCCTATCGCGCCGTCGTCGTCGAGGAGCTGGGCGAGGCGCAGTTCCGCCTTGTGCGAGTGCGCGGGCAACGGGCACGCGCCGGGGTGCGCGTCCACCACGAGCAGATGCACCGTGTTCGATCCCACGTCGAGGACACCGAGTCTCATGTACGGAACGCTACTGCCAGCCGTGCCGTCCGCCGTCCTCGGTGTGGGTACAAGGCCCGTACCCTGGACTCGTGCCAAAGACGAAAAAGGCGAAGCGCGACAAATCACCGGGCGTCCCGCGCTCCGGCGAGAAGGGTCCCGACGAGAAGGGCCTCGACTTCGCCCGCGCGTGGGTGGAGTTTCCTGATCCGGCGGACGACGAGCAGGTCTTCCGCTGCGATCTGACATGGCTGACCTCTCGCTGGAACTGCATCTTCGGCAGCGGCTGCCAGGGCATCCAGGCCGGCCGCGCGGACGACGGGTGCTGCACGCTGGGTGCCCACTTCTCCGACGAGGACGACGAGAAGCGGGTCGCCGAGCATGTGGCGAGGCTCACCCCGGACATCTGGCAGCACCACGCCGAGGGCACGAGCAACGGCTGGATCTCCGAGGACGAGGACGGGGACCGGCAGACGCGCCCCTTCCAGGGCTCGTGCATCTTCCAGAACCGGCCCGGCTTCGCGGGCGGCGCGGGCTGCTCGCTGCACATCCTCGCCCTGAAGGAGGGCCGCGAACCGCTGGAGACCAAGCCGGACGTGTGCTGGCAGCTGCCGGTGCGGCGGACCTACGAGTGGATCGACCGGCCCGACGACACGCGCGTGCTCCAGGTGTCGATCGGTGAGTACGACCGCCGCGGCTGGGGGCCGGGCGGCCACGACCTGCACTGGTGGTGCACCTCGGCGACCTCAGCGCACGGCGCGGGCGAGCCGGTGTACGTCTCCTACCGGCCGGAGCTGATCGAGCTGATGGGCAAGGCCGGCTACGACCGGCTGGTCGAGCTGTGCGAGGAGCGGCTTGCTTCGCAGCTGCCGTTGCTGGCGCCGCATCCTGCGGATCCGGTCGACTGACCGTCTAGGACGTGGACGGGCTCGGGTCGCCGCTGTCCGAGGGCGGGGGCGACGAGTCCGTCGGGTCCGACGGGTCCGGGTCCGTGGGTGTGGGGTCCGGGTCGGGTGACGGGGGCGGAGTGGTCGGCGCCGGGTCCGGTGGTGCCGAGGTCGAGGGCGTCGGGTCGGGCTGGGTCGGGGGCGGGTCGCCCGGGTCGCTGGGGGTGGGGGTCCGGGCGCGGGCCGGGGCCGGAGGGGCTGGGCGCGGTGCCGTAGCCCGCGATGTGGACGACGGCGCCCACCGGTGCGACCGCCACCTGCGCGTGCCAGGGGCCGGCGGGCTCCCGCAGATGGTCGACGTACACCTTGATCGTCAACGACTCGCCGGGCCGGAGCGTTCCCGACGACTGGCTCAGGTAGAGCCAGTCCGCTCCCGTGGACGCGGACCAGCGGACCGGGGCCGGGCCCGTGGCGGTCAGGGTGACGAGTGTGGTGTCGCCGCTGTTGTCCGCCGTGACGTCCAGGGTGCTCGTACGGCCGGCGCCGGCGACGCCGAGGACCTCCACGGAGACGTCGGCCTTGCCGTCCTTGCGGAAGCGGGGGCCGGGCCTGGTGCTCGCGTTGCCGGTGTTCTCGTAGCCGCCGCCGGCCATCTCGCCGTCCAGGGCGAACGGGTCGTCCGCCTCGCGTGCGGAGGCGGAGCGGCCGTCCTGGGCCTCGCCGACGGGGGTGCCCCGGTAGGCGGCCCACAGGGCGAGCACGGGGGCGGCCACGACGGTGGCGACGACGGTCGTCGTGACGGCACGCGCGCGGAGGCGGTCCCTTCGGGCGGCGCGGTCCTTGGGGTCCATCGGGAAGCCGCGCCGGTCGAAGCGGGGTCCGGCGCCACGCGCGCGTGCGTGCCGGCCCATGGCGACGTGCAGGGCCGCGCGCGGGGCGGACAGGACGGGCAGTTCGGCCGGGGTGACGCTGGTGCCGGGCCAGCGGCCGGGGATGGCGCGCTCGGCGGTGCGGCGGCAGCGCGGGCAGTCGTCGACGTGCCGGACGAGTTCGCGGCGCAGGGTCGTGCCGAGCACGGGCCGGTCCTCGCCGACGAGGTGGGCGACGCTCGGACACGCCCCGGGTCTCGACGACGGCGAGGGCCGCACGCGTGCGTTCGACCTCGCAGGCGGCGGAGGCGAGCAGGTCGCGGGCGGCGGCCAGGTCCATGCCCAGGACGGCGGCGACCTCGTGGGCGGCGAGGTGGTGGCGCACGGCCAGTTCGAGCGCCTCGCGCTGCTCCGGGGCGGTGCCGGCGGCCTCCGGCCAGGCCAGCAGGGCCAGTTCCTGCCGCCGCCGCTCCTGGACCTCCTCGGAGACGGCCGGGCCGGACGGCCGGTCGGCGGACTGCGTGCGGCCGGCGGCATGACTGCTCTGACGTTTCTGCTTGGCCTCGGCCAGCTTGCGCAGGCACGCCCAGCGGGCCAGCGCGTACAGCCACGCCCGGCGGTCGGCGGGGGCGTCGGGGACGTGCCGGCCGCGGCGTTCGGCGAGGGCGAGGGCGTCGCCCAGGGCTGCGGTCGCGGCGTCGTGGTCGCACAGCACGGACAGGCAGTAGGTGAACAGGCCGTCCAGGTAGGGCTCGTAGCGCGCGGGCGGCCGCTGCGCCAGCGTGCGCGCCGCCCCGCGGTCACGCGCTTCCCGGTGCGCCCGGTGCGGGCCGGCCGTGCGGGTGGAGCGGGTCGAGATCTCCGGAGTACTGCTCATCATTCGGCGACCGTAGGGGGCCGGGAGTGACACCTTACGGCGGCTTGAGCACATTTAATCCGTACGGGTGAAACGATCCCTCAATCGGGGACATGAACCAGTGGTTCCGGCGCTGGCGCGGGGTGGCGGGGCCCTGGCGCACAGGTGGCCGCCCCGGTCGGTCCGCGCGTTGTCAGTGCCGACGGCTACGGTTTCGTCCATGGCTGCCCGTACGAAGACCACCAAGGACCGCCCGTCCTACCGCTGCACGGAGTGCGGCTGGCAGACGGCGAAGTGGCTCGGCCGCTGCCCCGAGTGCCAGGCCTGGGGGACGGTCGAGGAGTACGGCGCGCCCGCGGTCCGTACGACGACGCCGGGCCGGGTCACCACCTCCGCCCTGCCCATCGGCCAGGTGGACGGCCGCCAGGCCACCGCCCGCCCCACCGGCGTGCCCGAGCTGGACCGCGTGCTCGGCGGCGGACTCGTCCCCGGCGCGGTCGTGCTGGTCGCGGGCGAGCCGGGTGTCGGCAAGTCGACGCTGCTGCTCGACGTGGCGGCCAAGTCGGCGAGCGACGAGCACCGCACGCTGTACGTCACGGGCGAGGAGTCGGCGAGCCAGGTCCGGCTGCGCGCCGACCGCATCGGCGCCATCGACGACCACCTCTACCTGGCCGCGGAGACGGATCTGGCGGCGGTGCTGGGCCACTTGGACGCGGTGAAGCCGTCGCTGCTGATCATGGACTCGGTGCAGACGGTGGCCTCACCGGAGATCGACGGCGCGCCCGGCGGCATGGCCCAGGTGCGGGAGGTGGCCGGAGCCCTGATCCGGGCCTCCAAGGAGCGCGGCATGTCCACGCTGCTCGTGGGCCATGTCACCAAGGACGGCGCCATCGCGGGCCCGCGCCTCCTGGAGCACCTCGTGGACGTCGTCCTGAGCTTCGAGGGCGACCGGCACGCCCGCCTCCGGCTCGTCCGGGGCGTCAAGAACCGCTACGGCACCACCGACGAGGTCGGCTGCTTCGAGCTGCACGACGAGGGCATCACGGGCCTGGCCGACCCGAGCGGACTCTTCCTGACCCGTCGGGCCGAACCGGTCCCGGGCACCTGCCTGACCGTCACCCTGGAGGGCCGCCGCCCGCTGGTCGCCGAGGTCCAGGCGCTCACGGTCGACTCGCAGATCCCCTCCCCGCGCCGCACCACCTCGGGCCTGGAGACCTCCCGCGTGTCGATGATGCTCGCGGTGCTGGAACAGCGCGGCCGGATCAGCGCCTTGGGCAAGAGGGACATCTACTCCGCGACGGTCGGCGGTGTGAAGCTCTCGGAGCCCGCCGCGGACCTGGCCGTCGCCCTCGCCCTGGCCAGCGCGGCGAGTGACACACCTCTCCCCAAGAACCTCGTCGCGATCGGGGAAGTCGGTCTCGCCGGCGAGGTGAGACGGGTCACTGGTGTGCAGCGCAGGCTGGCCGAAGCCCACCGTCTGGGCTTCACACACGCCCTCGTACCGGGCGACCCGGGCAAGATTCCCTCGGGTATGAAGGTCCTGGAGGTAGCGGACATAGGGGACGCCCTGCGGGTCCTCCCCCGGTCCCGTCGCAGAGAGGCCCCCCGGGACGAGGAGGGTCGCCGGTAGACTTTGCCCTGGTCTCGCCCGTCCGTGCGAACCGAGCGCGCGACACGGGGGCGCCCAGAACCTGCGACCGGAGGAGTGCAGTGGCAGCCAACGACCGGGCATCAGCTCCCGGAAAGTCCGGCGGGAGTGCCGGTACCGATGGCCTGATGCGCGCCTCGCTGAGCGCCGTGGCACCCGGCACCGCCCTGCGTGACGGCCTGGAGCGCGTGCTCCGCGGCAACACCGGCGGACTCATCGTCCTCGGCTCCGACAAGACGGTCGAGGCGCTCTGTACCGGCGGTTTCGTGCTGGACGTCGAGTTCACCGCGACCCGTCTGCGCGAGCTGTGCAAGCTGGACGGCGGCATCGTGCTGTCCTCGGACCTGTCGAAGATCCTGCGCGCGGGCGTGCAGCTGGTCCCGGACCCGACGATCCCCACGGAGGAGACGGGCACCCGGCACCGCACCGCGGACCGCGTCAGCAAGCAGGTCGGCTTCCCGGTCGTCTCGGTCTCCCAGTCGATGCGGCTGATCGCCCTGTACGTGGACGGCCAGCGCCGCGTCCTGGAGGACTCGGCGGCGATCCTGTCCCGTGCCAACCAGGCCCTGGCGACCCTGGAGCGCTACAAGCTCCGCCTCGACGAGGTCGCGGGCACGCTGTCGGCGCTGGAGATCGAGGACCTGGTGACCGTCCGGGACGTCTCGGCGGTCGCCCAGCGCCTGGAGATGGTGCGCCGCATCGCCACGGAGATCGCCGAGTACGTGGTGGAGCTGGGCACGGACGGCCGGCTGCTGGCCCTCCAGCTCGACGAGCTGATCGCCGGCGTGGAGCCCGAGCGCGAGCTGGTCGTCCGGGACTACGTGCCCGAGCCCACCGCCAAGCGCTCCCGCACGGTCGACGAGGCGCTGGCCGAGCTGGACGCCCTCACCCACGCCGAGCTTCTCGAACTGCCCACGGTGGCCCGGGCGTTGGGCTACACCGGCTCGCCCGAGACGCTGGACTCGGCGGTGTCTCCGCGTGGCTTCCGCCTGCTCGCCAAGGTGCCCCGGCTCCCCGGCGCGATCATCGACCGCCTGGTCGAGCACTTCGGCGGCCTCCAGAAGCTGCTCGCCGCGAGCGTCGACGACCTCCAGACGGTGGACGGCGTCGGCGAGGCCCGGGCGCGCAGCGTCCGGGAGGGGCTGTCGCGGCTGGCGGAGTCGTCGATCCTGGAGCGGTACGTCTGACGCTCACGTCATCGCTTGAGCTGGGACGGCTGCACCGGCTGGAACCCTTGAAACGGCTGAGGGCGGTACCCCGGCAAGGGGTACCGCCCTCAGGTGTCTGAGCCGCCGGGTGCTAGTCGGCCGACAGCACGAACGACGTCTGCACCTTCGCAAAGCCCGGAGCCTTCGCTTCCACCAGGTACGTGCCCGTCCCGGCCGAGCCCGCCGGAGGCGTGGCGCACTCGGGAGCGCTCGGCTTGCGGTCCCAGTTCACGGTGTAGGTGATGCCGCTGCCGGCGGGCACCCGGTACAGCTGGTGCGCGGCGGCCTTGGGGCAGTCCTTGGACGACCAGTAGTCGTCGTCGGAGCTCGCCGGGGTGACCGTGAACACCGCGTTCTTCGGCCCGAGATCGATCTTGCAGTCGCTGCCGGAGATGTTCCGCGCGGTCAGCAGGAACGTGGGCGTCTGCTCGGGGTCGTAGGTGTTGTGCCGGCTGCGCAGGCTGAACTTGACGACGCTGGCGGTGCAGTTGGGCAGCGTGGAACCGGCCGGCAGCGTGTCACCCACGCCCACGCCGACGCCGCCCACCGCCGTACCGCCACCGGATCCACCGACACCGCTCGACCCCTCGGAGCCACCCGAGCCGCCCGAGCCGGAACCGCCGCCGGAGCCCGAGCCGGAACCGTCCCCGGAGCCGTCACCCGAGCCGTCGCCGGAACCGTCCCCGGACCCGGACGACGAGCCGCCGGAGCCCGCGCCGCCCGACTCGTCACGTCCGCCCGGCGCTTGGCTGATGGCCGGACCCGAGCTCGACGGGCCGGGTGTGATGGAGGGCGCGGGATTCTTGCCGTTGGCGCCGTTGTCGCCGTCCTTGCCGCCCCCGCCGCCCATGGTCACGATCCAGGTGATCAGCAGCGCCAACAGGGCGACCACAGACACCAGTACGACCCTCCGACGCCAGTAGATGGAGGAGGGAAGCGGCCCGACCGGATTGCGCAGAGATCCCACGGCGCAAACCTTACGAGAGATCGGCGCGTTCGCCGGTCCCACCCGCCGCTCGGGGCCACAACTTTTCCGGATCATCATCTCGGAATCCCGGGGTCCACCCCTGTCTTTCGACAGGTACGGCACGCGACGATCGCTGGGTGTGACGGTACCGACCTTCCGCCTACCGTCCGTGACCATGAACTCCGAGGACAGCGCGCTCTACCGCGACATCACCGACTTCGCCCATGACACCCCGATGTGGGTACAGCACGGGGCCGGCATATGGACGGAGGCCGGACTGCTCGTCTTCGTCGCGCTGTTCGCCACCGCCTGGTGGCGTGCCCGCCGCGACACTCCCCACGCGTTCGCGATCGCGGCCCTTGCACCCGTGGCCACGGCCGTGGCGTACGTGTGCAGCGAGGTGCTCAAGTCCGCGGTCACACAGGAGCGTCCGTGCCGGGCGGTCGCCGGTGCGGCCGCGTCCCTCGCCGAGTGCCCGCCGCACGGCGACTGGTCGTTCCCGTCCAACCACGCCACGATCGCGGGCGCGGCGGCGGTCGCCCTGGCCCTGGTCCGGCGCGCGCTCCTGTGGCTGACGGCACCGCTCGCGCTGCTCATGGCCTTCTCCCGGGTCTTTGTCGGCGTGCACTATCCGCACGACGTCCTCGCGGGGCTGGTGCTGGGCACGCTCGTCGCCCTCGTCGCCGTACGGCTGGGCAGGGGCCCGGCGACGCGGCTGGCCGAGGCGATGCGCACCTCGTCGGCGCCGGCCGTGCGGTGGTTCACCGGACCGGGCGCGGCGCGAGTCACGTCGTACGGCTCGCACGCGCGGCGCTGAGGGGGCCCGCATGCGCGTCGCCGAGCCGGGACGCGCCCCCACCACTGGGCCGACCCGAGGCGTCGCGACTCCGCTGAGCCGGTCCGGGTCGTCACGACTCCACGAGCCCCGCCTCGTACGCCACGATCGCCGCCTGCACCCGGTTGCGCACGCCCAGCCGGTCCAGGACCGCGCTCACATACGCCTTCACCGTGCCCTCGACGAGGTGCAGCCGGGCGGCGATCTCCGGGTTGGAGAGGCCGGCCCCGACCAGGCCGAGCACCTCGCGTTCGCGGGGGCTCAGCACGGCCACGCGCGCGCGTGCCCGGGCCTCTCGGGTGAGACGGCCGCCGCCGAGGCCCTCGTCGATGACGTACCGGGCCACCTTGGGTGAGAGGAACGCGGCCCCGGCCGCCACCGCCCGTACGCCGGCGATGAGTTCGTACGGGTCCCCGGACTTCAGCAGGAAGCCGGTGGCGCCGCCGCCGAGGGCGCGGGTCACGTAGGCGCCCTCGGAGAAGGTGGTGAGCATCGCGACGGCCGTGCCGGGCACGGTCCGTACGATCTCCTCCGCCGCCGTGAGGCCGTCCATGCGCGGCATGCGGATGTCGAGCAGGGCCACGTCGGGGCGGTGGGCGCGGGCCAGCTCGACCGCCTCGCGGCCGTCGCCCGCCTCGGCGACGACGTCCGTCACGCCGCTGCTGCCCAGGATGGCGCGTACTCCCGCCCGGACCATGGCCTCGTCGTCGGCCAGCAGAACGCGGATCACTGTGCGAACTCCTCGTATTCCTCTCGGCCCTCGCCGGGCAGACCGATACGCGGGACGACGTCCTTGGCGACGAGCCGGCCGGCGTCGAAGCACAGTCTGAAGTGGTCGACGGAGACGAACAGTTCACCGCTCGCCCGGTAGTAGCGGCAGTCGGCTCCCTCGGGCGGGGCAGGGGCCCGGTCGTCGGGCGGGTCGTGCACGTCGCGTTCGGGCAGCACGTGTTCGACCTCGGCCGCCGGGGTGCCCAGGCGCAGTTTCGCGTACGCGGCGGGTTCGAGCACCGAGTGCTTCTCCGCGTACGCGTACCAGCCGAACGCCACGCCGACCAGAACGACGCCCACACCGGCCGCCGTGCCGAAGCCGACGGCGACGCGGCGGCGGGCGTGCCGGAAGGGCGCGGGGCCCGGGGGCCTGGCGGTGGACTGCTGCTCGGGGGCGTCGGGGACGTATGCCGATACCCGGAACCCCTCCTCGTGCGGTCCCGACTCGAACGTGCCGCCGACGGCGGTCACGGCGGCCCGCAGCCCGAGCAGGCCCGTACCACCGCCGGCGGGGCGGGAACCCTT
>KE354347.1 GCA_000415505.1 Streptomyces afghaniensis 772 | reverse complement strand
GAGCGGCACGGCGACGGCACGCCCTCGCGGTCGCTGGTGGTGGACGTCCGGAACGGGCTGGGCGGCAAGACGCTGGTGCTGGCCCGGCCGTGCGTGGTGACGGACTACTCGGTGTCGCGGCAGATCAGCCACGAGTACGACGCCCCGGTGGCGGTGGAGGGACTGCGCTCGGTGCTGGCCGTGCCGGTGGTGGTGCGGCACTCGGTGCGCGGGGTGCTGTACGGGGCGCTGCGGACGGCCCTGCCGCTGGGCGGGCGCATGCTGGACGAGGCCGTCGAGGCGGCGCGGGAGGTAGAGAGGGCGCTGGTCGTGCGGGAGGAGGCCCGCACGCTCGCCGCGGAGGGCGCGGCCGGCGCGGGACGGGAAGCGGCCGGCGCGGGACGGGAACAGGTGCGGGAGGCGCACGCGGCCCTGCGGGCGCTGGCCCCGAAGATCGCGGATCCGGAGCTGCGGGCCGAGCTGCTCGATGCGTGTGCCCTGCTGACGGCCGACACCACACCGTCGGACCGGGTCCGGCTCACGCCCCGCGAGGTGGACGTGCTGGCGTGCGTCGCCGCGGGGGCCACGAACGCGGTCACGGCCGAGCGGCTGGGCGTGACGCCCGAGACCGTCAAGGGGTATCTGCGGTCGGCCATGCGGAAGCTGCGGGCCCGGACCCGGGGCGAGGCCGTGGTCGCGGCACGCCGGGCGGGATGGTTGCCGTAGGTTTGTGATGTTTTCCGTTACCCCTGCCGTTCGATATGCCGACGGGTTCCCGACCGGGCGCCACCGCCGTGTTCCGCCGCATTCGGGAGACCGATGAATTCACGCTCGGACCTGCGTTGTTATTTCCCTCACCACGCCGTCCGTCCGAAATTCAAAGAGCTGTTGCCTAATATTGGCCAGGACACGCCACACGGAGGGGAGCGGTGACCGTGCCACGGGACTTCCAGGAGCCTCCCAGGAGCCGCCCCGACGTGGTCATCGGCCGGGAGGACCTGTTCACGTCGGCGCGTGAACAGCTCGGCCGAGGCGGGAGTGTGCTGCTCCACGGCCCCGCGGGAATTGGAAAGTCGACGGTCCTGCGGGCGCTGGCCGCCGATTACGCCGGTGCGGCCCGGACCGTGTTGCGGTGCTCGGCCACCGAGTCCGAATCCCACCTGCCGTTCCTGGCGCTGGCCGATCTGTTCGGCCTGGTCCTGGACGAGGTCTCCGGTGCGCTGCCCGCCGCCCAGCGCACCGCTCTGGAGTCCGCGCTCACCGGGCGCGGCGAATCCACCCTCCAGAGGGACGGACTCGCGCTGCGCCTCGCCGTGCTGTCGGCGCTGCGCACCCTCGCCGCCAAGGGCCCGGTGCTGGTCGTCGCCGACGACCTCCAGTGGCTGGACGCGGCCAGCGCCGAGCTGCTCGGTTTCGCCGCCCGCCGGCTGGGCGACACGCCCGTGCAGATGCTGTGCGCGGTGCGGACCGAGGGCCAGGAGTACGACCGTCATCTACGCGCGTCCCCGCCCGACACGCTCGCCGTCCGGCTGGGCCCGCTGTCCCGTACGCAGGTCTCCGCACTGCTCGACCACCGCGGCTACACCCCGCTGTCCCGCTCCACGATCCGCGACATCCACCGCACCAGCGGCGGCAACCCCCTCTTCGCGCTGGAGCTGGGCCGCGCCCTCGCCGAGAGCCCGACCCGGCCCCGGCCCGGCGAACCGCTGCCCGTGCCCACCTCGCTGCGGGCGCTGGTGCTGAGCCGGCTGGAGATGCTGTCGGACGAGGCGCGCCGCACCCTGCTCGTGGCCAGCGCCGGTGCCCGTCCCACGCTGGCGCTGCTGCACGCGGCCGGCCGGGAGCACGCCGAGGGCGAGACCGCCCAGGCCGCGGCGCTGGGGCTGCTGGCGACCGAGGGGGAGGGTCCCGCCGTACGGTTCGCGCATCCGCTGATCTCGGCCGCGCTGTACGCGGAGGCCCCGGCGCAGGAGCGGCGGGCCGTGCACGCCGCGCTGTCCACGGCGGCCTCCGATCCGATCGAGCGGGCCCGGCATCTGGCCCTGGCGACCACGGGCACCGACCCGGAGGTGGCGGCCCGGCTCGCGGAGGCCGCCGCGCTGGCCCGGGACCGCGGGGCGCCGTCGGTCGCCGCCTCGCTCGGGCTGCTCGCGGCGCGGCACACCCCGGCGGACAGCACGCCCGGCCCGGACGAGCGGCGGCTGCAGGCCGCGGAGGACGCGATCACCGCCGGCGAGGCCGATCTCGCCCGGGACATCGCCCGGGACGTGCTGACCCGGGCGAGCGTGCCCGCGGAGCGGGTGCGGGCGTGGATGGTGGTCATCGAGGCGGCGGGGCAGGCGCTCGGCGACGTCGACGCCGTCTTCCCGCAGGTCCTGGCCGACGCCGGCGACGACCCGCGGCTGCTCGCCCTGGTCCACTACCAGCTGGCCTGGCGCGGCCTGGTCGTCGAGGGCGACTTCGCCGAGGCCCGGCAGGAGGCCGCACACGCGGCGGAGCTGGCCGCCCGCGGCGAGGACCGGCGCACCGAGCTGATGGCGCTGTCCTTCCAGGCCTCCACCGAGACCCTGATGGGCCACCCGGACGCCCCCGCGACCGTGAAACGGGCGCTGAAGGAGCCGCAGGACCCGTATGTGGCCTGCCATCACAACGGCGCCGGCTCGGCCCGGTTCCGCTGGCTGATCATGAGCGACCAGCTGCCCGAGGCGCGGGCGACCATCACCGCGCTGCTGCGCGAGGTACGCAGGCGCGGCATGGTCGAGAGCGAGGTGCACTTCCTGCGCTTCCTCGCCGATACGGAACTGCGCTCCGGACACTGCGGCCGGGCCCTGGACCTGGCCCGCGAGAGTCTGCGGCTCGCCCGGGACGCCGGGATCGGCGAGGGCGCCTCCGCCATGCTCGCCTCCCTCGCGGAGGCCTCCGCCGGGGACGTCGACCGGGCGCTGGCCCTCGCCCGTGAGGCGGCCGACCACGCCGAGGTCGACGGCGACCAGATGTACCTGTCCCGCGCCCTGGCGGCCCTGGGCTACGCCCAGTTGGTGTCCGGGGACCCGGCGGCCGCGGTCCGTTCGCTGCGCCGGGTGCGCGAGCTGGAGCAGGGCCTCGGCATCAACGACCCGGCCCGCGGCCGCTGGCACGGCGACCTCGCCGAGGCCCTGGTCCGCATCGGCGAACCGGGCGAGGCCCAGGACGTCATCGACACGGCACGGGTGCACGCGCTGCGGCTGGGCCGGGAGAGCGTGCTGGCCGTCCTCGACCGGGCCGAGGCGCTGGTGCGGGCGGCGCGCGGCGAACACGAGGCGGCCCTGGTCCGGCTGACGTCGGTACAGGACCGGCTCGGCCGGCTGGGCTACGGCCTGGAGGAGGCCCGGGCCGCGTTCGCGCTGGCCCGGCTGCGCACCCAGGCCGTGGGTGCCGCCCGCACCGGCGGGACTCCCCCGCCGGGGCCGCGTCGTACGACGAGGCCGCCCGGCTGTTCCGGCGCTGCCGGGCGCTGCCCTGGCTGCGGCAGGTCGACGCGGCCGCGCTGCCGGTCCCGCCGCGGTGGAGCCCGCCTCCGTCGCACCGCCCGTCGCGCTCGACGCTCTGGAGGGCCTCGCGGCGATGGAGCGTCAGGTCGCCTCACTGGTGATGGAGGGCGCGACCAACCGGGAGATCGCGGCCCGGCTGTTCATCAGCGTCAAGACCGTCGAGGCGACCCTGACCCGGGTCTACCGGAAGCTGGGGATCCGTTCCCGGGTGGACATCGTCCGGCTGGCGGCGGGCCGCCGCACGACCTGACCCACCCGCCTCCACCAGGGCCCGAACGGCCCGACCGAGGGTTTTCCCTGCCCAACTCCCTTAGGGGGTTCCCTCATTGGGAGGCCGACCTTCCGGGCCCTAGCTTTGTCGCGTGCCGCTCGCCGGGCACACGGAGATCCGAACAACGGCGTCAGGGTCACCGTGCACCACCACCCGCGCGACCCCCCACCGGCAACTCCCCGAGGAGACGCATGTTCGGGTTCAACCGTGCCAGGAAAGCCGCCGCCGTCGCCACCGCGACCGCTGCCGCCGCCGCGACCGCACTGCTCGCCGCTCCCTCCGCCGTCGCCGCGCCCCAGCCGATCGTCGGCGGTACGACGACCACGACGACCGCGTACCCGTTCGTCATGCAGATCACGGACGCCTCGCAGAACCAGTTCTGCGGCGGCACGCTCGTCTCGCCCACCAAGGTCGTCACCGCTGCCCACTGCATGGTCGGCGAGACCGCCAGCAGCGTGCGCGTCGTCGGCGGCCGCACCTACCTCAACGGCACCAACGGCACGGTCAGCAGAGTCAGCAAGATATGGGTCCACCCGAGCTACACCGACGCCACCAACGGCGACGACGTGGCCGTGCTGACGCTGTCGACGTCGATGCCGTACACCACGGCGAAGTACGTCTCCTCCTCGCAGACCTCGGTGTACGCGGCCGGCACCACGGCCCGCATCCTCGGCTGGGGCACCACCTCCTCGGGCGGCAGTTCCTCCAACCAGCTGCGCACCGCGACCGTACCGACCGTGTCCGACTCCAGCTGCGCGAGCTCCTACGGCTCCGACTTCGTGCAGAGCGACATGGTGTGCGCCGGGAAGACCTCCGGCGGCGTGGACACCTGCCAGGGCGACAGCGGCGGCCCCCTGCTCATCGGGGGCGTCCTGGCAGGCATCACTTCCTGGGGCGAGGGCTGCGCCCAGGCCGGTTACCCGGGTGTCTACACCCGGCTGACCACCTTCTCCAACCTGGTCACGACGCAGATCAACTCGTAGCCGGGCACCAGCTCCTGAGCACCCCTCAGGTGAAATACCAGGGGGCGTTGCGGGCCTCCACGAGCGGCCCGCAGCGCCCCCTTTCCATGCGTGGGGCCGGCCTCCGCCGTCACGCGTCGCGTACGGCACCGAAGCGGACGTCGCACGAGGACTCCGGGTGCATGATCCGCAGCATCCGCTCCCCCTCGGCGACGATCTCGTCCCGCTGGGCCCCGGTGAGGCGGCCGAAGGGCTCGATGACGAGCGCCTGCTCGTCGAGTCGCCACAGACCCGCGAGGAACCCGTCGACGAGGAGAGTGCGATGGGCGATGTTGCCCTGCCAGGCGCGGCCCCGGTACTCGGGCGGGACGACGCGGGTGCGGTCGGCGTGGGAGAGCAGCAGGTTGTCGAACTCGGGCAGGAAGCGCGGCGGGGCCGGGGTGTCCGGGGCGGGGCGGGTCGCGTCCGGCAGGTCGAAGAGCTCGACGCCGCCTTCGTCCCGGAAGGTGACCAGTCGCGGGCGGAGACGTTCGAAGGCGTCGCGCAGGCGGGTCAGTCCGGCCCAGGTCTGCATGTCCCGCACGGAGGCCGGGCCGAAGGCGGCGAGGTAGCGCAGCACGACCGCGTCGGGCGTGGCGGCCGGTCCGGCGGGGCGGCCGAGCCAGTGCTCGGCGGTGGTCAGGCTGACCTGGCCGCTTAGGCCCCACAGGCCACGCGGGGTCACCTGCACGAGCGGCAGCCGGCACCGGGCGGCGACGGACAGGGCCTGCGGGTCGGCGTCGGGCCACTCCTGGAGCAGGGCCTCGCGCAGTTGCTTCATGGTGCGGGGCTCGGTCTCGACGAGGTCGCGGGCGAGGGCGGCGAGCCGGTCCAGGTCGACACCGGCGAGTCCCGTGCGGAAGTTCGTCAGCTCCCGGTCCCGGGCGGGCTGCACCAGCGGACGCAGCGAGAGGCAGTCGTCCGCGGTGTGGGTGTGGATGGTGGAGCGCATCGTGACGATCCGGACGACCTCGCGGTCGGCCATCAGCCGGGACAGCGCCTCGGGGGCGAAACCGTCGAGGCGGGCGGCGAGCGCGTAGTACGGAGGCTTGACGTTCTGCGCCTGGAGGCCGACCAGGTGCTCGACGGCCGCGGCGGCGGAGATCCGGGCCGGGCGCAGGAGCAGCTGCCGGTCGAGGGTGGCGCGGTTGAGGGCCCGGGTGCCGAGGTGGGGTGCCGTGACGCTCCGCTTGGTGTTCGTCATGGGGGCACGGTAGCGAGACTTGCGGACAGGATCTGTCCGCGATGACCGAGTCTCCGGGAGCCGGCCGTATTCCGGGCGCGGTGGGGTAATGGGACGTCGATCAGCCCCCAGTTGAGAAGGAGCCGAGGATGACCGACGACGCCTACCTGTTCCTGCTTGACGACGCGTCCGCGCGGCTCGGCGTGGCCCCCGCCGCCGTCGGGGAGCTCGCCTGCATGGAGACTCCCGCGGTTCGCGCGTGGCTGGACGCTCAGGGAAGCACGCCGGCCTCCCCGCACCTGCGCCTGCTGCCGCCGGAGGAGACGGCGGCCATTCCCGAGGGAGCGGAACGGCTGCCCGTCCCGCTGAGCGACGAGGAACTGAGCCGGGTCCGCCACCGGATGGCACCGGAGCCGCTCGCGCGGGTCGAGGAGGAGCTGCTCGCCTACCGCGACTGCGCGGACGGGTGGGACGGCCTGATCGGACGCGCGCTGGCCGCCGGCGTGGCACCGCACCGCATCGTCGAACTGACCGGGGTGGACCCCGCGACGGTGAACGCTGCGGCGAACCGCTGAGGACGCTGCTGCTGCTCGGCCGGCGTCCGGGCTCACGCACCGGGTCCGGGGTCCGGCTGGACGGCTGACCGGATGCCGGCGCGGGCCGCTTCCAGCTGGGCGGCGAACGCGATGCCGAGGAAGAGCGCGACGGCGGTGAGGTTGGACCACAGCAGCAGGGCGATGAAGGCGGTGAGCGGCCCGTACACGGCGCCGAAGGCACCGCTCTCCTCGACGTACAGCGCGAGCAGCCAGGTGGCCGACACCCACAGCAGCAGATGCACGGCCGAACCGAAGGCCAGCCACGTGTAGCCGGGCTGGACGCGGCGGGGCGACCAGCGGAAGATCACGGCGGAGGCCACCCAGGCCAGTGCGAGCCCCACGGGGATGTCGAGCACGCCCCACCACCGCGACCCGCTGGCCTCCCAGCCGGCCGAGTCCGCCACGGCGTCGCCCACGGCCTCGCCGGCGACGAGCACGACGAACCCCAGCACCAGGGGCAGACCGGCGGCGAGCGCGAGAACGATCGCCCGCCCGTACTTGCGCGGGAAGGGACGGTCGCGCTCGATGCCGTAGATCCGGTTGGCGCCGCGCTCGATCTGGCCCATGGCCGAGGCGAGGTTCAGCAGCGCGAAGCCCAGACCGAGCCACAGGGCGAGCGTGCCCCAGACATCGCCGTGCGCGGTGCGCCGCGTCCCTTCGAAGGCGTCCTCGACGATCTGCGCGCTGGCCCCCGGCACGATCCGGCCGAGCGTGAGCTCGATGACCCGGCCCACGCCCTCCGTGTGCACCGACGTGGCAAGACCCACGAGCGCCACGGTGCACGGGACCAGCCCGAGCACGACCTGGAAGGCGAGGGCCCGCGCGTTGGTGAAGCCGTCCGCGTACCGGAACCGTGCGAAGGAGTCGGCCAGCAGCCGCAGCCCTCCGTAGTGGCGCAGTGCGGTGAACGCCTCGTCTCCGGAGAGCTCGTCTCCGATCATGTCCCGGGTCTGCGGGACGTGGACGGCGGTACCCATGGCGTGCACACTCCTTGTCGTAGGGCGGCTCCCCGCCGGAAGCTGCTCCCTGTCGGGTTGCCCTGTGAACCTCTCCCCTCAGGGGAGATCGGGATCACAGAAACGGGGAGGGCAAGGTCACAGCCTCGCCCACTGCTGCTCCTCTGTGTCCGTGACCTAGCATCCGAGCATGACGGTCCTGCCTGACGACGGGCTCGAGCTGGCCGGCGACTTCCCTGATGTGCCCCATGAGCAGTGGCAGCGCCTTGTGGCGGGTGTGCTGCGCAAGTCGGGCAAGGAAGTGGAGGGCGCCGAGGCCGAGGAAGCCCTGTCCACCGCGCTGGAGGACGGGCTGCGCACCCGGCCTCTCTACACCGCGCACGACACCGCGCCCGAGCCGGGCCTGCCCGGATTCGCACCCTTCGTGCGGGGCGGCCGGGCCGAGGGGAACACGCTCGGCGGCTGGGACGTACGGCAGCGGCACTCGGTGGCCGACAACGGCGCGGTGCTCGCGGATCTGGAGAACGGCGTCACCTCCCTGTGGCTGGCCGTGGGGGAAGGCGGCATTCCGCTGCCGGAGCTCGGCCGGGTCCTCGACGGCGTCTATCTCGACCTGGCCTCCGTCGTCCTCGACGCGGGGCGTGAACCCGGGCCGGCGGCACGGGAGTTGCTGCGGCTGTACGAGGAGCGCGGTGTCGCCCGGGAGGCGGCGCGCGGCAATCTGGGCGCGGATCCGCTGGGGCACGAGGCCCGGAGCGGGCAGCACGGCGACGTCGCTCCGGCGGCGGAGCTCGCCCGGCTGTGCGCCGAGGGGTACCCGGGGCTGCGGGCACTGACCGTGGACGCCCTGCCGTACCACGAGGCCGGTGGCTCGGCCGCCCAGGAGCTGGGCTGCTCGCTGGCCACGGGAGTGGCGTATCTGCGGGACCTCACGAAGGCCGGGCTGAGCGTCGAACAGGCCTGTGCGCAGCTGGAGTTCCGGTACGCGGCGACCGCCGACCAGTTCCTGACGATCGCCAAGCTGCGGGCCGCGCGCCGGCTGTGGGCGCGGGTGGCCGAGGTCTGCGGGGCGCCGCGTGCGGGGGCACAGCTCCAGCACGTCGTGACGTCCCCGGTGATGATGACGCGCCGCGACCCGTGGGTGAACATGCTGCGCACGACCATCGCCACGCTGGCCGCCGGGGCGGGCGGGGCCGACGCGGTCACCGTGCTGCCCTTCGACCACGCCCTCGGCCTGCCGGACGCGTTCGCGCGCCGTATCGCCCGCAACACCTCCACGATCCTCATCGAGGAGTCGCATCTGTCCCGGGTGATCGACCCGGCGGGCGGCTCCTGGTACGTGGAGCGGCTCACCGACGAACTCGCCCACGCGGGCTGGGAGTTCTTCCGGCGGATCGAGCGGCTCGGCGGCCAGGCGGCGGCCCTGCGGTCGGGGGACCTCGCACAGGACCTGGCCGACACCTGGCAGGCCCGTCGTACGAAGCTGGCGAAGCGGCGCGAACCCGTCACGGGCGTCAGCGAGTTCCCGCACCTCGCGGAGAAGCCGGTGGTCCGCGAGAGCGCGCCCGTGCCGCCGTCCGGCGGGCTGCCGCGGGTGCGCCGCGACGAGGAGTTCGAGGCGCTGCGCGCCCGCTCCGACGCCCACCTCGCCGCGACCGGCTCCCGGCCCCGGATCTTCCTCGCCGCGATCGGCCCGGCCGCCGCCCACACCGCACGCCTCACCTTCGCCTCGAACCTCTTCCAGGCGGGCGGCATCGAACCCGTCACGGACGGCACCTTCGAGGACAGCGGCGCGACGGAGGCCGTGCTGTGCTCCAGCGACGCGCTGTACGAGGAGCAGGCCGAGGCCACCGCCCGGGCCCTGAAGGCCGCCGGCGCACGGCATGTCTTCCTCGCCGGCCGTCCCGGGCAGTACACCGGTGTCGACGCGTACGTCTTCGCGGGCTGCGACGCCGTGGCCGTGCTGTCCGCGACCCTCGACCGCATGGGAGTGTCCTGATGACCGCCCCCTCCGACCGTTCCGTCCCCGACTTCTCCGGGATCGAGCTGGGGACTCCGGCCTCAGACGGCGGCCCCGACGAGTGGCGTACGGCGGTCAAGAACGCCTCCGGCGGTGACGACCTGCTGTGGGAGACCCCGGAGGGCATCGCCGTCAAGCCGCTCTACACCGGCCGTGACCTGGAGGGCCTGGACTTCCTGGACACCTATCCGGGCGCGGCGCCGTATCTGCGCGGCCCGTACCCGACGATGTACGTCAACCAGCCCTGGACGATCCGTCAGTACGCCGGTTTCTCCACGGCCGAGGAGTCCAACGCCTTCTACCGGCGCAACCTCGCGGCCGGGCAGAAGGGCCTGTCGGTCGCCTTCGACCTGCCCACGCACCGGGGTTACGACAGCGACCACCCGCGCGTGACCGGTGACGTCGGCATGGCGGGTGTGGCGATCGACTCGATCTACGACATGCGGCAGCTCTTCGACGGCATCCCGCTGGACAAGATGACCGTGTCGATGACGATGAACGGCGCCGTGCTGCCGGTGCTGGCGCTGTACATCGTGGCGGCCGAGGAACAGGGCGTGCCGCCGGAGAAGCTGGCGGGGACCATTCAGAACGACATCCTCAAGGAGTTCATGGTCCGCAACACCTACATCTATCCGCCGAAGCCGTCGATGCGGATCATCTCCGACATCTTCGCCTTCACCTCGCAGCGGATGCCTCGCTACAACTCCATCTCCATCTCCGGCTACCACATCCAGGAGGCGGGCGCGACGGCCGACCTGGAGCTGGCGTACACGCTCGCGGACGGCGTGGAGTACATCCGGGCGGGCCGGGAAGCCGGCCTGGACGTGGACGCGTTCGCGCCCCGGCTGTCGTTCTTCTGGGCGATCGGCATGAACTTCTTCATGGAGGTCGCCAAGCTGCGGGCGGCGCGCCTGCTGTGGGCGAAGCTGGTCAGGCAGTTCGACCCGAAGAACGCCAAGTCCCTTTCCTTGCGCACCCATTCGCAGACATCCGGCTGGTCGCTGACCGCGCAGGACGTGTTCAACAACGTGACGCGCACCTGCGTGGAGGCGATGGCGGCGACGCAGGGGCACACGCAGTCGCTGCACACCAACGCCCTCGACGAGGCGCTGGCCCTGCCCACCGACTTCTCGGCGCGCATCGCCCGCAACACGCAGCTGCTGCTCCAGCAGGAGTCCGGCACGACCCGCGTCATCGACCCGTGGGGCGGCAGCGCCTACGTCGAGCGGCTGACGTACGACCTGGCCCGGCGGGCCTGGCAGCACATCCAGGAGGTCGAGGCCGCGGGAGGCATGGCCAAGGCCATCGACGCGGGCATCCCCAAGCTGCGCATCGAGGAGGCCGCGGCCCGCACACAGGCCCGGATCGACTCGGGCCGGCAGCCGGTCATCGGCGTCAACAAGTACCGCGTGGACAGCGACGAGCAGATCGACGTGCTCAAGGTCGACAACTCCTCCGTGCGCGCCCAGCAGATCGAGAAGCTGCGGCGGCTGCGGGCGGAGCGGGACGAGACGGCGTGCCAGGACGCGCTGGACGCGCTGACCCGGGCCGCCGCCGGCGAGGGCAACCTGCTGGAGCTGGCGGTGCACGCGGCCCGCGCGAAGGCGACCGTCGGGGAGATCTCCGACGCCCTGGAGAAGGCGTACGGCCGGCACGCGAGCCAGATCCGTACGATCTCCGGCGTGTACCGCAACGAAGCAGGGGAGTCCCCGTCCGTGGACCGCACCCGAGCCCTGGTCTCCGACTTCGAGGAGGCCGAGGGCCGCCGCCCGCGCATCCTGGTCGCGAAGATGGGCCAGGACGGCCACGACCGCGGTCAGAAGGTGATCGCGACCGCCTTCGCCGACCTCGGCTTCGACGTGGACGTCGGCCCGCTGTTCCAGACCCCGGCCGAGGTGGCCCGGCAGGCCGTCGAGGCGGACGTGCACATCGTCGGTGTCTCGTCGCTGGCGGCCGGTCACCTCACGCTCGTCCCGGCGCTGCGCGAGCAGCTCGCCGAGGAGGGGCGCGAGGACATCATGATCGTGGTCGGCGGGGTGATCCCGCCGCAGGACGTGCCGACGCTGCTGGAGATGGGCGCGGCGGCGGTCTTCCCGCCGGGGACGGTGATCCCGGACGCGGCGTACGACCTGGTGAAGCGGCTGTCGGACGGACTCGGGCACGACCTGTGATCGACGTCGACGGGTATGTGAAGGGCGTACTCGACGGGAAGCGGGCGATCATCGCCCGGGCCATCACGCTCGTCGAGTCGACCCGCCCTCAGCACCGGGCGCTGGCCCAGGAGTTGCTGACCGCGCTGCTGCCGCACAGCGGGCGGGCCCGGCGGATCGGGGTCAGCGGGGTGCCCGGCGTGGGCAAGTCGACGTTCATCGACGCGTTCGGGTCGATGCTGACGGGGCTCGGGCACCGGGTGGCGGTGCTCGCCGTCGACCCGTCCTCCAGCCGTACCGGCGGCTCGATCCTGGGCGACAAGACGCGGATGGAACGGCTGGCGGTGGACCCGGCGGCGTTCGTCCGCCCCTCCCCCACCGCGGGCACGCTGGGCGGCGTCGCCAAGGCGACGCGCGAGTCGATCGTGGTGATGGAGGCGGCGGGCTACGACGTGGTCCTGGTGGAGACCGTCGGCGTCGGCCAGTCGGAGACCGCGGTCGCGAACATGGTCGACTCCTTCCTGCTGCTCACCCTCGCCCGCACGGGCGACCAGCTCCAGGGCATCAAGAAGGGCGTCCTGGAACTGGCCGACGTGATCGCCGTGAACAAGGCGGACGGACCGCACGAGCGGGACGCCCGGGCCGCCGCACGGGAGCTGGCCGGAGCGCTGCGGCTGATGCACGGCAAGGACGCGTTCTGGACGCCGCCGGTCCTGCATTGCAGCGCACGTGAGTCGACCGGCCTGGACGCGGTGTGGGAGCGTCTGGAACAGCACCGCACGCTGCTGGACTCGACCGGCCGCCTCACCGCCAAGCGCCGTGACCAGCAGGTCGACTGGACCTGGACCATGGTCCGCGAGGAACTCCTCGGCCGTCTGCACGCCGATCCGGCGGTACGGGCGCTGGCGCCGGTACTGGAGCAGCAAGTCAGAGAGGGCGGGTTGACCCCGACACTGGCCGCCGAACGCATTCTGGGCGCGCTCGGAGGTTCCGGGGCGGCGGACATCTGAGGCAGGACCTGCGGGAATCGCGATTCCGCATACCTGGCTTGCATGACTATGCAAAGTGATACATACTCTTTCTATGTCCAAGGTCCTCACCTCCCTGCCCGCCGGCGAGCGCGTCGGCATCGCCTTCTCGGGCGGTCTCGACACCTCCGTCGCGGTCGCGTGGATGCGCGACAAGGGCGCCGTCCCGTGCACCTACACCGCCGACATCGGCCAGTACGACGAGCCCGACATCGCGTCGGTGCCCGGCCGTGCGAAGACCTACGGGGCCGAGATCGCGCGACTGGTCGACTGCCGTGCCGCGCTGGTCGAGGAGGGCCTGGCCGCGCTGACCTGCGGGGCGTTCCACATCCGCTCGGGCGGGCGGGCGTACTTCAACACCACGCCGCTCGGCCGTGCCGTCACGGGCACGCTGCTGGTCCGGGCGATGCTCGAGGACGACGTCCAGATCTGGGGCGACGGCTCGACCTTCAAGGGCAACGACATCGAGCGGTTCTACCGCTACGGCCTGCTCGCCAACCCGCACCTGCGGATCTACAAGCCCTGGCTGGACGCGGCCTTCGTCACCGAGCTCGGTGGCCGCAAGGAGATGTCGGAGTGGCTGCTCGCCCACGGGCTGCCCTACCGCGACAGCACCGAGAAGGCGTACTCCACGGACGCCAACATCTGGGGCGCCACGCACGAGGCCAAGACCCTGGAGCACCTGGACACCGGCGTCGAGACCGTCGAGCCGATCATGGGCGTCCGGTTCTGGGACCCCGAGGTCGAGATCGCCACCGAGGACGTGACGATCGGCTTCGAACAGGGCCGCCCCGTGACGATCAACGGCAAGGAGTTCTCCTCCCCCGTCGACCTGGTCATGGAGGCCAACGCCATCGGCGGCCGGCACGGCCTGGGCATGTCGGACCAGATCGAGAACCGGATCATCGAGGCCAAGAGCCGCGGCATCTACGAGGCCCCGGGCATGGCCCTGCTGCACGCCGCGTACGAGCGTCTGGTCAACGCGATCCACAACGAGGACACCCTCGCCCAGTACCACACCGAGGGCCGGCGGCTCGGGCGGCTGATGTACGAGGGCCGCTGGCTGGACCCGCAGGCGCTGATGATCCGCGAGTCGCTCCAGCGCTGGGTCGGCGCCGCCGTCACCGGCGAGGTGACGCTGCGGCTGCGGCGCGGTGAGGACTACTCGATCCTCGACACGACCGGCCCGGCGTTCAGCTACCACCCGGACAAGCTGTCCATGGAGCGCACGGAGGACTCCGCGTTCGGCCCGGTGGACCGGATCGGCCAGCTCACCATGCGCAACCTGGACATCGCCGACTCCCGCGCCAAGCTGGAGCAGTACGCCGGCATCGGTCTGATCGGCACCGGCAGCCCGACCATCGGCGCCTCCCAGGCGGCCGCGACCGGTCTGATCGGCAGCATGCCGGAGCTGCCGCAGGGCGGCGCCGAGGCCATCGCGTCCCGGGGCGCGGTCTCCGACGAGGACGCGTGGCTGGACCGCGCGGCGATGGAGTCCGGCACGGACTGACCAGCGCCCTGGTCTCACGGAAGGCCGGCTCGGCACCCTCGGTGCCGAGCCGGCCCTTTCCTCGTACGGCCGTCGGAAGGTCATCGGCCGAACGGCCGACGCCCGCGCCGGGACCACCCCGGAGCTCTGGCCGAACGGCCGAGGCGCGAGTCCGCGTGCCCGGGCGAGAGTGGAGCAACTTCCTCTGCTCGACCATGCCCCAGAACCAGGAGTACGAGATGCAGCGCGGTTTCCTCGTCGGTGCCGTCGGCGGCGTGGCCGTCATGGCCGCCGTGGGCGGGGTCGTCACCTTTCTCCTGGCCGGCAAGGACGTGCAGCACACCACGATCGACACCTACTCCCGTGCGCTGTACGTGAAGGTGGACGGCCGCCCGGCGGTGGCGAGGACGATCCTTCAGGCCCGTATCGAGGGCTGGTACCACCCGCTGCCGTGGGTCGGGAAGGACATCGACGAGGTGTCCTGCCCGGCGCATCTGAAGGCGGTGGCCGGTGCGACCGAGACGTGCACGGCGCGGGCCGGGAGCGAGCGGGTCTCGATCCCCGTCCGCGTGATCAAGGTCGAGGGAGACCCCGCGACACCGCGGGTGACCTGGAAGTTCGAGCGCTGACACGTACCCTGGAGCACACCGAGTCATGAGCACCGTCCTGGCCGGCCACGGCCTCACCAAGAAATACGGCTCCACCACCGCGCTGGACGGCGTGGACGTCGAGGTCGGCGAGCGGGACTCGCTGGCCGTCATGGGCCCGTCCGGCTCCGGCAAGTCCACTCTTCTGCACACCCTGGCCGGGATCGTCCGGCCCGACGGCGGCCAGGTGCTGCTGCGCGGCGACCGCATCGACAGTCTCGGGGAGAACCGGCTGAGCGCGCTGCGCCGGAAGCGGTTCGGGTTCGTCTTCCAGTCCGGCCAGCTGCTGCCCGAACTGCCCGCCGAGGAGAACGTCGCGCTGCCGCTGATGCTGGAGGGCGTCCCGCGCGGGCAGGCCGTCTCCCGAGCCCGCCGCTGGTTCGCGCCGCTCGGCCTGGACGGCCTGGAGAAGCGCCGGCCCGGACAGCTCTCCGGCGGCCAGGCCCAGCGGGTCGCCATCGCCCGTGCCCTGGTCGTCGAACCGGACGTCGTCTTCGCCGACGAACCCACCGGCGCCCTGGACCAGCACACCAGCGAGGAGGTCGTACGGCTCCTCACCTCCGTCACCCGCGAGCAGGGCGCCGCCCTGGTCATGGTCACCCACGACGCCGACGTCGCCGCCCACTGCGGCCGGATCCTCCAGGTCCGTGACGGCCGGATCAGCGGCCACAGCCAGTACACGGCCGTCTGACCCCGCCCGCGCGCCACCGGAGACCACCATGCGTTCCCCTGTCCTTCCCCTGACCTGGCACCTCGCCCGGTCCGCCGGCCGCCGTGGCTTCCAGAGCCAGTTGCTCGCCGCCGGAGCCGCCGCCGTCGGCGCCTTCGTGCTGCTGCTGATGCTCGCCGCCTGCCTCGGCTCCGGCGCCCGTGCCGACCGCACCACCTGGCGCATGCCGGATGCGGCACCCGCCGGGTCGGCGACCGCCGTCCAGGCCGTGACCTCGACCCATGTGCGCCACCGGCCCGTCACCGTCGTCAGTCTCGCCCAGCTCCCGGACCGGCGGCCCACGCCGGCACCGCCCGGCCTGAGCGCCTTCCCGAAGAGGGGCGAGGTGTACGTCTCCCCCGCCTGGCCGGGCTGATCCGCGAACTGCCCGCGAAGCAGTTCGCCGACCGCCTTCCCGAGCCGGCGCGGTACGGCACGATCGGCGCGGCGGGGCTCGCCTCCCCCGACGAACTGGTCGCCGTCGTCGGACGCGCGCCCGGCGATCCCGCGGTCTCCGCGGCGGCCGAGGGCGACGGCTGGTACGACGAAGGCCGGACCGCCCGTGCCGGGATCACCGGCTTCGCCGGCTCCGAGCCGAGCATGTTCACGGGCGCCGACCAGCAGACGGCGCTGCTCGGCGCGGTGCTGCTGGTGGTGCCCGTCGTGGTGCTGGCCGCCGCGGCCGGACGGCTCGGAGCGGCCCGGCGCGAACAGCGGCTCGCCGCACTGCGGCTGGCCGGGGCAACCCCGCGGCAGATCCTCGCCATGACCGCGGTCGAGGCGGCGGCGGTGGGCGCCGCCGGTGCCCTCTCGGGCGCTGTCGCCCATGTGGTGCTGCTGCCCGCCCTCGCCGAGATCCCCTACGGCGTCGGCGCCTGGTACACCGGCCAGTTGTGGGTCGGTCTGCCGTGGCTCGCGGCGGTCGTGCTGGGGGTCACGGTCCTCCTCACGGCCAGCGCGGTGACGATGCTGCGCCAGGTGGCGAAGTCGCCCCTCGGCGTGGCCCAGCAGGCCGACCCGCGGCGCACCCGCATGATCCGGCTCGTGCTGTTCGCCGCGGCCCTCGTCTACATCATGCAGAGCACCGGCGGCCGTCTGACGAGCCGCCGGATGATCGTGCTGCTGGCCCTGTTCTACGGGGCGTTCTGGCTGTTCGGCCCATGGGTCGTGGACCGGCTCGGACGGGTCGCGGGCCGTTTCGCCCGCCGCCCGGCCACCCTGCTGGCGGCCCGCAGGCTCAGCGACGACCCGCGCGGCGCCTGGCGCACCGTCAGCGGCCTTGTGCTCGCGGGCTTCGTCGCCGGGTTCTTCTCCGTCAGCCGGCTGGACATCGGCTTCCCCGAGCATCCCGACCAGGTCGCGGTGATCACCGAGAACGCCGCCGACGCCCGGCACACGGCCACCGAGGCCCGTGCGCTGCTGGACCGGGCGGGCCTCGAAGCGACCGTGCGCACCGTGGGCGACGACAACTTCGACGGCAGCGTGCTGTTCGGCAACCCCGGCGTGGTCGCCCGGGTCTCCGGCGGGACCGAGCGGATCGACGCCGCCGCCACCGCCCTGACGCCGCTCGGGGAGGGCCGGTTCCCGGTCACACAGGACTACGTGTCCGCGCCCGACGCCGCCGTCACCGACCGCATCGCGACCGTCAGCACCGCCACGCTGATCATGAGCTTCCTCGTGGCGACGGCCTCGGCGGGACTGACCGCGGCGGCAAGCGTCCTGGACCGGCGCCGCGTCTACGGGCTGCTGCGGCTGTCCGGCGCCCCGCTGAAGGTGCTGGACCGGGCGCGGGTGCGCGAGACGGTCCTGCCCCTGCTCGTGCTGGCCGGCGGCACGACCGCCATGGGCGTCTTCGGCGGCTACCAGCTCGACAAGGCGGCCGGCGCCACCGTCGACGGCGCCGGCG
>KE354346.1 GCA_000415505.1 Streptomyces afghaniensis 772 | reverse complement strand
ATCCGGCCTGCCCCGACCTCGAAGACCGCGGCAAGATCGCCGATCTGCTGCGGCCGGAGCGGATCGGCGTGGAGCTCTCCGAGGAGTTCCAGCTCCACCCTGAGCAGTCCACGGACGCGATCGTCGTCCACCACCCCGAGGCGAGCTACTTCAACGCGGGAGGCCGCCCATGACGACGAGCAGGACCACGTTCTCCTTCGAGTTCTTCCCTCCGAAGACCGCGAACGGAGAGCGCGCCCTCTGGGAAGCGATCCGCCGGGTGGAGGCGCTGCGGCCTGACTTCGTGTCCGTGACGTACGGCGCCGGAGGCTCCTCCCGCGACCGTACCGTCGCCGTCACCCGGCGCATCGCCGCGGAGACCACCCTGCGTCCGGTCGCGCACCTCACCGCCGTCGGCCACTCGGTCGCCGAGCTCCGGCACATCATCGGCGCCTACGCGGACGCCGGTATCCGAGACGTCCTCGTGCTGCGCGGTGATCCGCCCGGCGACCCCCGGGGCGAGTGGATCCCGCACCCGGACGGCTTCACCCACGCCTGCCAACTGGTCGAACTGGTCCGCTCGCTCGGCGACTTCACCATCGGCGTGGCCGCCTTCCCGGAAGGGCATCCCCGGTCACCGGATCCGGAGACCGACCTCCGTCACTTCGTGGCCAAGTGCAAGGCCGGCGCGGACTACGCCATCACGCAGATGTTCTTTCACGTCGAGGACTACCTGCGGCTCCGGGACCGCGTGGCGGCCGCCGGCTGCGACACCCCGATCATCCCGGAGATCATGCCCGCCACCGACGTACGGCAGATCCGCCGCTTCGCCGAGCTCAGCGACGCCGCCTTCCCCGAAGACCTGGCCCACCGGCTCGAAGCCGCCCGGGACGACCCCGGGGCCGCGTACCGCATCGGCGTCGACCATGCCGTCGCCATGGCCGAGCGGCTCCTCGCCGAAGGCGCCCCCGGCCTCCACTACATCACCCTCAACCGTTCCACCGCGGCCCTCGACATCCACCGCACCGTCCAAGCCTCAAGGAGCCTCAGTGCCCGCTGACCGCCACACCCAGTCCCAGGACTTCAAGGTCGCCGACCTGTCCCTGGCCGAGTTCGGCCGTAAGGAGATCGCCCTCGCCGAGCACGAGATGCCGGGCCTGATGGCGATCCGCAAGGAGTACGCCGAGGCCCAGCCACTCAAGGGAGCCCGCATCACCGGCTCCCTGCACATGACCGTGCAGACGGCCGTGCTCATCGAGACTCTGGTCGCCCTGGGCGCCCAGGTCCGCTGGGCCTCCTGCAACATCTACTCCACCCAGGACCACGCTGCGGCCGCCATCGCCGCCGCCGGCGTCCCGGTCTTCGCCTGGAAGGGCGAGACCCTGGAGGAGTACTGGTGGTGCACGGAGCAGGCGCTGACCTGGCCGGACAGCCCCACCGCCGGCCCGAACATGATCCTCGACGACGGCGGCGACGCCACCCTCCTCGTCCACAAGGGCGTCGAGTACCAGAAGACCGGCGAGCTGCCTTCGGCGGACAACGAGGAACTCGCGGCCGTACGAACTCTTCTGGGGACGAGCTCGCTCGACTGGACCGGGATCGCCGCGCAGATCCGCGGTGTCACCGAGGAGACCACGACCGGTGTCCACCGCCTGTACGAGATGCAGCGCGACGGCGTCCTCCTGTTCCCGGCGATCAACGTCAACGACGCCGTCACCAAGTCGAAGTTCGACAACAAGTACGGCTGCCGCCACTCGCTCGTCGACGGCATCAACCGCGCCACCGACACCCTGATCGGCGGCAAGACCGCGGTCATCTGCGGCTACGGCGACGTGGGCAAGGGCTGCGCGGAGTCCCTGCGCGGACAGGGCGCCCGCGTGATCGTCACCGAGATCGACCCGATCTGCGCCCTCCAGGCGGCGATGGACGGCTACCAGGTGACGACCCTGGACGAGGTCGTCGACAAGGCCGACATCTTCATCACCACGACCGGCAACAAGGACATCATCATGGCCTCGGACATGGCCAAGATGAAGCACCAGGCCATCGTGGGCAACATCGGCCACTTCGACAACGAGATCGACATGGCCGGTCTCGCGAAGATCCCCGGCATCGTCAAGGACGAGATCAAGCCGCAGGTCCACACCTGGACCTTCCCCGACGGTAAGGTGATCATCGTTCTGTCCGAGGGCCGTCTGCTGAACCTGGGCAACGCCACCGGTCACCCGTCGTTCGTGATGTCCAACTCCTTCGCGGACCAGACCCTGGCCCAGATCGAGCTGTTCACCAAGCCCGACGCGTACCCGACCGGTGTCTACGTGCTGCCCAAGCACCTCGACGAGAAGGTCGCCCGGCTCCACCTGGACGCGCTCGGCGTGAAGCTGACCACGCTCCGCCCCGAGCAGGCCGAGTACATCGGTGTGCAGGTCGAGGGCCCGTACAAGCCGGACCACTACCGCTACTGAGCAGGCGGTGAAGACACGATGTCCGAGTATTCCGATCACGAGGAGTCCGAGCGGGACCCGGAGCTGCCCGGTCGGCTGCTCCGCACCGAGCGCGACGCCCTCATGCCCCTGCTCCGCGCTTCTGACAAGGAGCGGTTCGAACTGCGCACGGCCTGCCCCGGCTGGACGGTGCGTCAACTCCTCGCGCACTGCGGCGCCGCACTGGTCCGTATCGTCGAGGACCGCCTCGAAGAAGGCGTGTTCCTGCCGGAGTCGAACGCCGCCGACGTCGCGGAGCGCGAGGACTGGCCGCTGGGTCGTGTCCTCGACGAGTTGGAGCGGGGCTTCACCGAGGCGGGAGACGTCATCGCCGGTCACAAGGACGGTCTGCTGGACGCGGTCGCCCTGGGGGAGTGGGTGCACGCCGGCGACGTACGTGAGGCGTTCGGCGAGCCAGGAGCGTACGGCGGCAAGAGCACCGGGTACGCGCTGCCGCTTCTCGAAGTGACCAGCCGCAGACGGAAGACCCCGCGTCTGCACGCCTTCCTCAGCTGCAGCAAGCCGCCGCTGGTTCTCGGCAATGAGACCGAGGGCCGCCCGGTCGCGCAGTTCTGGGGCGACGTGCCGACACTGATCCGCATCTGCACGGGCCGCCCGCTCGTCGGGACGCGCTACGAGCTGCACGGAGCGACGGAGCAGGAGCTGTGCATCTACCGGTGAATCCCGGTCGGCTCAGTCCGTCTTCACGATCTGGAAGGCCTCGGCGAGGCGGCCTGGTGGCAGGCCGCCCGCCCTGGCGTGCTCGGTCAGCCAGTCGCGCAGCAGGCCGGCCAGGTCGTCGAAGTGGGCGGTCTGTGAGGTGTGGATGCGCAGGGCGTCGACCTTCCGGTCGAAGACGGCCGTGACGTCGACGTACTGGTTGGGCCTCGGACCGGTCATGAGCCACAGTTCGGGGACGATCCAGGGTTCCAGGCCCTCGTCCTTGAGGAGCTCGGGGTGCGCGAACGGGTTGCGCGCTTCGGGGTAGACCGCCCGCAGGGCGGCGTCACCGACGGCACGGTGGTCGGGGTGCAGGTCCGCGACCCGCGCCCAGTTGATCTCCGGGCTGGGGATGATCGCCCGCGTGGGCCGCACCTGGCGGATCACCCGGCACAGGTCGCGGCGCAGTTCGACGCTCGGCTCGACGAAGCTGTCGGGGTAACCGAGAAAGCGGACATCGTGCACTCCGCTGAGCTTGGCCGAGTGGGCCTGTTCCGCGCGGCGCAGATCCGCCATCGCCTGGCGCGGGAGCCGCTCGTCGTAGCCTCCCGCGTCGCCGTCCGTGACGATGCAGTACGTCGCGCGGGTTCCGCGCGCGATCCACCGCATCACCGTGCCGCTCACGCAGAACTCGATGTCGTCCGGGTGCGCGGCCACCACGAGCAGGTTCTCGGGTGCGCCGCGGTCGGGGGAGTCGGCCTTGAACTCGTCCATGAGACAAGCCTGTTGACGTGATGGCGGGACGACAAGGCGTAGCCCGTGGCGTGTCTGCGACATGGCACTTACGTGCCAGCAAAAGAATTGGTAGATTCAAAACATTGGTGGATACAAGACCCCGGAGGCGACCGGCATGTGCAGGATCTTCGGCTCCTTCGCCGTGGCGGCCACAGGCCCCGAGCTGGCCACGGTGTCGGCCCGGCAGCGCCACGGCGGCCCCGACGAGCGCGGTGTACTCGCCGGACGTGGCTGGTCGCTCGGCTGCGACCGGCTTGCCGTCACCGATCCGACGGGCGGCTCCCAGCCCTTCCGGCTGCCGACCGCACCAGGCGTCACGGCCGTACTCAACGGCGAGATATACAACCACCGTGAGCTCCGTCGGCACCTGACCGCGCGCGGTCACCACTTCCCGGACGCCTGCGACGGCAGCCTCCTGCCCGCGCTGTACGCCGAATACGGCGCGGCCTTCGCGGACCACCTGGACGGCATGTTCGCGATCGCCATCGTTGACCTGCGGGCGCAGCTGCCCCAACTCTTCCTCGCGGTCGACGAGATGGGAATGAAGCCCCTCCACTACCACCAGGGACCCGATGGCGCGGTGCGGTTCGCCTCCGAGATCCCGGCGCTGCTCGCCTTCGACGGGGTGCCGGCCGATCCGCGCGAGGAGACCCTCGACACCGTACTGGCCACCAAGACCCCCTTCGGCACGGAAACCGCCCTGCGAGGTATCCGCAACCTGCCACCCGGCGCCACCGCCGTCGCCCGCGGCACCGAAGGCCTGCGCGTCCTGCGCCGCCCCCCACGAGAGGCCGCACCGGCACCGGCCACCGGAGTGCTGGACACGCTGCGCCGTGAGGTGCACCGGCTGGCCGACGCCGATGCCCCGATCTGCGCCATCACGAGCGGCGGCCTCGACTCCGGGCTCGTGACCGCCCTCGCCGCGGAGCACACGACGCCGCTGCACACCTTCCATCTCGGCTACCGCGGCCGCTGGCCCGACGCCGAAGACACCCACGCCAGGGCCGTGGCCAGGCGTGCCCGCACCGTCCACCACCAGGTCAACGTCGACCCCGCCGAGCTCGCCTCCCTGCTCACCCGGACCATCCGGCACCTGGGCCAGCCCAACGCCGACCCCATCACACTGAGCACCTACGCGCTCTTCCGGGCCGTGCGCGGAGCAGGCTTCACCGTGGCCCTCACCGGCGACGGCGCCGACGAACTCTTCGGCGGATACGACCGGGTGCGCGCCGCCCTGGCAGCCCCCGAGGGCGCCGACTGGACCGCGGCGTACGTCGACGCACTCGGCGCCGCTCCCCGCCTGATACGCGAGTGGCTCTACACCCCCGACTACCGGGCCTTCATCGCCGAGCAGGGCTCGGCCGCCGACCGGATCACGGCCGAGCTGCGTGCCTCCCGCGCCGACCGTGTCAGCACCCTCACCGGCTTCGAGACGCGCTGGAGGCTGCCGGCCTACCATCTGCGCCGCGTCGACCACCTCAGCATGGCCTGGGCGGTGGAAGCCAGGATGCCGTTCTGCCAGCCGGCCGTCGCGGCGGCGGCCCGCGGACTGCCCGCCGAGCAGCGGCACGGCAAACGCGCGCTGTACGAAGCAGGGCGCGACCTGTTGCCGCAGGCCGTGCTGAACAGGCCCAAGCAGCCCTTCACCTTGCCCCTCGCCGCCATGCTCGTGCCCGGAGGCCCCCTGTTCGAGCCAGTGCGCGAACTGCTCGCGCCGTCCCGGCTGATGCGGAGCGGACAGCTGCGCCCGGAGCGGGTGGGGGCGCTGCTGGCCCGGCACGCGGAACGCCCCTCGCACCAGGACGCCCTCACCCTGTGGGCGCTGGCGGTGCACGAGCTGTGGACCGAAGTCGTCCAAGGGCTGCGGGTCTCCGTCGGCTGGGCGGCGTGATCGGCGACGTCGTCCAGGCCGAAGGCGCGCCCGGGCCGACACTCGTGCTGCACAGGGACCGGCTCCCCGCCGGTGCCCTGGCCTCGTGCGCGGAACTCACCGTCGTACGGCGGTGGCTGGAACGTACGGGGCGCGGCCACATCCGCAAGCTGGCTCTGATCGGGACATCCGCCGATCCGTCGTACGACCTGGACTACCGCTTCGTGCAGTGCCTGCCGGACGGCTTCGACTTCCGGACCGGGTGCGGCCACTCGTTGCTCGCGGCCGTCGTCGGCACCGGACGGCCCGGGGCGGTGCGGGTGCGGGCAGTGACCACCGGGGACACGGTGGTGTGCGTGCCGGAGCCGCACGGGGCGGCGTACACCGTACGGCTGGACCGAGTCACCGCGACCGCGGACCTGCTGCCCACCGGCCGCCCCGCCGACCGGCTCCGCGGGCTCACGGTGTCGATCGTCCGGTACGGCAACCCGTACGTCTTCGTCGACGCCCGCGACCTCGGGCTGGACTCGGCTCAAGCGCTCTTCACAGCAGGGCCGGCCGTGCTCGGGCGGCTGATCGCTGTGCGGGCCGCGGCGGCCCGGCTGCTGGGACTGCCGCCGCAGGGCGCGCTCCCCAAGGTCGCGGCGGTGGGTTCTTACCGCCCTGGGCGCTTGTCGGTCCGTGCGGTGACGGTCCCCGGCTGGCATCCGGCCCTGGCGCTGACGGGGAGCGTGTGTCTGGCGGCCGGGACCACCGTTCCGGGGACACTGCCCTCGCGTCTGGCCCACGACGGCAACGCGGCGTACGAGGCGTGCTCCCGCACGGCTCGCTCCTTGCGTCTCGACACCCCCTCCGGCCCGGTCCACGTGTCCACCGAGGCACCGGCCGAGCGGCTTCAGCATGTCGCCGTCCACCACAAGCGTGCCCGGGTGCTCGAACGCGCCGTGCCTCTTCCCTGGCGTATCCGCGTCACGGCGTGAACGCGCACCTGCTCAGGGGCTGGATGCGGGGCATCCCTCTGCCACCCTGGTGATCGGTCAGCAATTCCCGCCAGGCATTCCCGCCAGGACAAGGGGAATTCTTCTCTGCTGCGTCCCGACCGGGGGGAGCGATCTCCAGGATGAAATTCGAGAATCTGCGTGTCGTGGTGACCGGGGCGTCCCGGTATTTCGGGCGGGCGATCGCCATCGGGTTCGCGCACCTGGGTGCCGAGGTATTCGTCTCGGCCCGCACGGTCGAGGCCGCGGAACACACCCGTACCGAAGTGCTGGGCGAGGCGAGGAACCGTATTCACGCGTTCGGCTGCGATCTGAGCCGGCCCGCCGAGATCAGGGAATTCGCCCGGCAGGTCGGTGAGCACACGGACCGCGTGGACCTGCTCGTCAACAACGGCGCCCGCTGGCTGGACGGCTTCGAACTGGAGGGTGCCTCGGACGACTCCATCGTCGAGACCATCGAGTCCACGGCAGGCGGCACGGTGCTCATGGTCAAGCACTTCCTGCCACTGCTGCGCGCCTCCCAGCGCCCCGACATCGTCAACATGGTCGCTGTCTGCAGCCTCGGTGGAGCAGCCGATTCCCCAGCGCACGAGGCTTTTTACGCCGCCAAGGGCGCCCAGGCCGGATTCGCCGACATTCTCGCGCGCCGACTGCATCCTTCCGGCGTACGCGTCTTCTCCCTCTATCCGCCCGACTTCTCCACCTCCGATCCGCGCTCCGCTGAATGGGAGGGCATCGGCAGGGATGCTCAGTATCCCGACGAGAAGCTCACGACCCAGGCCCTCTTCGAATGCATCGTCTACGCGGTCGAGCAGCCACGTGACTGCTTCATCCGCTCGTTCCATTTCGAACCCCGCTGAGTACCCGTCGCCCAGCAGCGTTCACCTGACCGCCAAGGAGCCTTCGTCCATGAGCACCCCACTCTGGATCACCGCGACCCCGCCCGACAGCGACGGCGAGCTGCACATCGGGCACCTCGCCGGCCCGTACGTCGCCGCCGACGTGCTCAGCCGTCATCTGCGCGCCGACGGGCAGTCCGTGCTGTTCACCACCGGCACCGCCGATCACGCCGACTCCGTCGAGGTGCGGGCGCTGCGCGGTGGGCGCAAGCCCGAGGAGGTCGCGGCGGGCTTCCGTACCGCGATCACCGCTGACTGGCTGCGCTCCGGCGTCGAGTTCGACCACGTCGTCCAACCGCGTCGTGACCGTGGCTACCAGCGCTGGCTCCAGGACCTGTTCCTGGACCTGTACGCGAAGGACGTCATCGCACCCCGCACCCGATTGCTGCCGTACTGCGAACCCTGTGACCGCTGGTTGTACGGTGCCCATGTCACCGGCGTCTGCCCGCACTGCGGCACGCGCGGGGACGGCGGCCTGTGCCACACCTGTGCCAGGCCGAACGACGGCGACCTCATCGACCCGGTGTGCTCCCTGTGCGGTTCGCCGGGGCGGCCGCGCCGCTGCCGTCGCCTCTACCTTCCCCTGGAGCCGCTGCGCGAACTGCTCGCCGACTACTGGCGCTCGGCCGGGCTGCCGCCGCGCCTGGCCGTGCTGTGCGAGGGCCTCATCGAGGACGGCCTGCCGGACGTGGCCGTCGGGCATCCGGGGGACTGGGGTGTTCCGATCCCCGTGGACGGCTTCTCCGGGCACCGCATCGACGCCTGTTTCGAAGCCGCCGCGATGCACCTGTTCGGCTACGGCTACGACAAGAAGCCCCTGCCCGAACGCACCATCCACTTCAGCGGATTCGGGCACTCCTTCTGCCACGTCGTCCTGCTGCCCGCGATCCTCGTGGCCCGCGGCGTCAAACTGCCGCAGGAGATCCACGTCAACGAGACCTACCGCATCGACGTCGAGGACGCGAGGGGGCCCGACGGCAAGCCCATGGTGTGGGCTCTCGACTTACTCACGGAGTTCGGTTCCGACACACTGCGCCGGCACGTCCTTCAGGCCAGGCCGCTCGGCCGCCGCACCGACTTCCGCCGCGACGAGCTCGACCGCACCCGGCAGATGCTGGACGGCACCTGGAACAGCTGGCTCACCCGGTTGTTCACCGCGGTACGCGAGGAATGCGCGGGGCGGGTGCCCGACGCGGAGCCGGGGGGCGACGGGTGGGAGGCGCTGAGGCGTCGGCTGCACCGGGCCGCGGAGGATGTGCGCGAAGCGTACGGACCCGAGGCCTTCGATCCTCGGCGCGCGGTCGCGATCCTGGACGAAGTGGTGCGCTGTGCCACGGACTTCGGCTACGTCAACGTTTTCGAACGGCGTCGTCCGAGCGGAACCGCACGTCATCTGGCTCCGCTCATGGCTCAGTTGGCAGTGGCCTCGGCGCTGACGTCCTGGGCGTGGCCCGTCATGCCCGAAGGTGCGGGGCGGCTGGCGCAAGCCCTCCGGCTGGCACCCGGAGGGCCGGTGGTGCCGGAAGCGCTTGCCCCACCGGCTCCGGGTACGCGGCTGGCTCCGCCGTCCGGACCCGTCTTCGGCTTCTGAACCCGGTAAGCCGTTGTGCCCACCCACTCCACCTGACGGAGTGGGTGGGCACAACGGCTTACCGGGCATCCCAGCTGAAGGAGCTCCCTCGTGTCTCTGCGCGTCGCCATGCTCAGCGTCCACACCTCGCCGCTCCACCAGCCCGGCACGGGCGATGCGGGCGGCATGAACGTCTACATGGTCGAACTCTCCCGGGCCCTGGCCGAGCAGGGCACCCACATCGACCTGTTCACCCGCTGCCGGGGCGAGGGGCACCCGCCCCGCGTCGAGATCGTCCCAGGTGTCCGGGTACGGCATCTGCACGCGGGTCCGTGCCGTGCCCTGCCCAAGGAAGCCATGCCCGGGCTGGTGCTGGAATTCGCCCTCGCCCTGCTGAAGGCAGGTGCCGGCGATCCGTACGACCTGGTGCACTCGCACTACTGGCTGTCGGGCCAGGCGGGCAGCCTTGTCGCCGACCAGTGGCAGGTCCCGCTGGTTCACACGATGCACACGATGGCGCGCGTCAAGAACGCCTCCCTCGCGCCCGGCGACAAACCCGAGCCGGAACTGCGCGTCCACGGAGAGAGCGAGCTCGTCGCCACCGCTGACCGGCTCATCGCCAACACACCCGAGGAAGCGACGGCGCTGCGGAACCTCTATGGAGCAGCGCCGCACCGCACCGATGTCGTGATGCCCGGAGTCGACACCCGGACGTTCCACCCCGCCGACGGCAGGAGAGCGGCGCGCGCTCGGCTGGGCCTGCCGCAGGAGGCGTTCGTCCCGCTCTTCGCCGGCCGTATCCAACCGCTCAAAGGCCCTGACGTCCTGGTCCGCGCCATAGGGGAACTGCTCCGGGAAGCACCGGACCTGCGCCGAAGGCTGCTCGTGCCCGTGGTCGGCGGACTCAGTGGCTCGGGCACGCGGGTGCCCGGCGAACTGCGTGAGCTGTGCGGGCGGCTCGGCCTGCTGGACGTGGTTCGTTTCGAACGGGCAGTGCCGCAAGAGGAGCTGGCGGACTGGTACCGGGCGGCCGACGTCCTGGTGATGCCCTCGCGCAGCGAATCCTTCGGCCTGGTTGCCCTGGAGGCGCAGGCCTGCGGCACGCCGGTGCTGGCCGCGGCCGTCGGCGGACTGCCGACGGCGGTGCGGGAGGGAGAATCGGGACTGCTCGTAGGCGGACACGAGCCGGGCGCCTACGCGCGCAGGCTGCTGTGGTTCGCACGGCATGCGGTGGCGGCGGAGGCCATGGGGGTGGCGGCCGAACGGCACGCCCAGGGGATGAGCTGGCGCGCTGCGGCTCAGCGGACGCTTCAGGTGTACGAGCGTGCCCTGGAGAGCAGGGGCGCGAGGGTGGGGCAGAGGCGGCGGCACGCCCCTGCCCCGGCGGCCACTCTCTCCTGGAGGAATAGAAGGGCCGCAGCGACAGTCTAACATTCCTTTGGTGCGACCAAAAGTATGGTTCGCTCCAAATGAGGTTCTGCGACCGGATTCCTCACTGCCCGCACGCGGGGATGTCATATCTGCGCCATGACATATCCACGACTTGTGGAATCGTAGATTCCCGCTCATGGGCGGGTGATGATGGAAATGTCTTCGACGGAAGCCCGGCGGCACGGGCCCCGAAGACGTAGTTTCCATTCATATCCTGGAGGAAAAAGTGTCTGCAGCTGTGCGCGCCACCGGATCCCGTATTGCTCGCCAGTTCGCCCTCGCTGTGACTCTCTGCGCGGCCGTCGCAGGAGGCGCTGTTGCGACCGCCATGCCGGTCGACGATTCCGTCTCACGGCAGGTGGTGGCCGGCAGCACGGACAACAACTGGCCGGCGGTCCCGACGACCCCGCAGGACAACAACTGGCCGAGCGATTCCTCTGCCCTGTAGCGGAGTTCACAGCAAAGGGCCCCGGAGGAGCCGCGCCCAGCGGCTCACCGGGGCCCTTCCCTTCGGCCACCCATGCTGCCCGATGGCTTCTCAGGCGGCTCGGCAGTCCGGGCACAGACCCTTGAAGACGACATCGGCGTCATTCACCTGCCAGCCCTTCAGGCCTTTTCTGGGAGGGGTCGGTGCCTCGTGAACTACATTCTCCACGCGTCCACATTTGACGCACAGCGCATGCTGGTGCGGTGGGCCGGAGAGTTCGAAGACAGCCGGCCAGCCGGGGCGCTCGAATTTCGTCACCAGGCCGGTGTCCAGAAAATGCCGCAGCATCTCGTAGACGGCCTGAGAGGTAAGCGTACCCAGGCGCTCCCGGGCCGCGGCGGTCAATTCCTCCACGTCGAGATGGCCGCTGGCCGTCAGTACCTGGAGCACCTCCAGGCGCGGACTGGTCACGCGCAGACCGACATCGCGGAGCTGCTGGATCGCCGCTTCGCGCTCGTTCGCCACTGCTTCGCGTGTCATCTCTCCGCCGCCTGGTGAGACCAAAAGTTTGAATGAATCGTACCTCTTGTCCTCACCGGACTGCAGAGAGCCGACAGCCTGCTCCCGGGGCAGCCGCTTGCGGCAGTCAGTCGAGCCAGCCCAGCCGGGTGGCGCGCACTCCTGCTTCGAAGCGGCTGGACGCGCCCAGCTCCTGCATCAGCTCGGAGATCATCCTGCTGACGGTGCGCAGGGAGACGCCGAGGCTGCGGGCGACCTTCTCGTCCTTCATGCCCGAGGCCAGCATGCGCAGGGCCGCGCGTTGCTGTTCTGTGAGTCCGTCGCCCCCTCGCGCGGGCTGGATCTGCTCGCCGTACGGGGTCGCGGTGTGCCAGCAGTGCTCGAACAGAGTCAGGTAGGACCGTACGAGGGCAGGGCCGCGGGCCAGGATGGCCCCCGCTGAGCCGTCCTCGGGATCGGCCGGGAGGAGGGCGAACTGCTCATCGGCGATGATCATGTTCATGGGTACGACAGGAGAGAGGCGTACCTCGACTCCCAACTTGGCCTTCATCCTGAGGTGCTCGGCGTCTTCGGGGACCGATGTAAGGCGCTGATTGAAGATGGAACGCACCTGAACGCCGTTCTCGATCTGACGCCGGTCGCGGTCCAGTGCTCGCTCGGGGATCTCCCTGCCGCGCGCCATGGGATGCATCGAGGCGAGGCGGTGCTGCACGGTGTCCGTGATGTCCTCGAGTACCTGCTGGATGCGGCGGTAGTCGCTGATGATCTCGATCTCCACGCCGGCTGCCTGGGCCAGGGTCTCGGTGCGCAGGAAGTTGCCGGCCAGGGTCTGCAGAGTGTGGTGGGCCTGGTCGGCCTGATCGAGGTGGTTGCGCAGCCGGGTGCGCTCCCGCTCCAGCAGCCTGATCAGAGCGATCTCGGGTGCTATGACGGTGACCGAGTCGCTTTCCGCCTCCGACGCCTTGCCCGCGTCCAGCTCCAGGCGGTTGTCGTGGAGTCGCCCCGTCGGGACGACCAGGCCGAGGCCGAGCAGCTCGTTGCGACATCGATCACGTTCGTCGTCCGATAAGTCCATCTCCGATGCGACTTCTCGGAAGCTGGACGCCCCTCGTGCCCGCAGTCTCCGGTAGAAGGCGAGAGCCAGGTCGGTGGATTGAGCCCCTGTTCTGCCGCTGCCGTAGACCATGGCGAAGCGCCCCCTCGTGATTCTCCGAAATGCCCCGATCACACCTTGTCACACAAGGCGCTCGGCATCTCCGAGTCATCTTAGTAATGTGGCGGGCGTCACTCGGCGGGGTGGCATACCAGGAGGACGCTGTGAGTCCGCTCGTCGAGCCACTGCTGCCGCTGATCGGCGACGCGCAGGCCGGCGCCCCGCAGTTCCCTTAGAAGGTCTCCCTGATTCACGATCCACTTGTCGGTGGTGGTGATCGACCGGCGGACCCGCGTCTTCTCCGAGCGCTCGATGAAGTAGGTGATCCGCTCGCTCATGGTGGCGAGGTCGAAGACCTGACGGGCCACGACCCACTCGGTGACCCCGTCGAACCGCGGCACCTGGAACGCCCAGGTGCGGTGGGGGTGTTCGGCGATACCCGCCGCGTCATGGGCCGTGTAGTCCAAGGCGAGCGCGCCGTCCCCGCCCAGGTGGGCGGCGATCTCGCGAAGTACCCCGGGGCGAGCGTACGGGGGGATCGCCGCAACCATCGCACCTGCCAGCAGGGTGAGTTGGTAGCGCCGGCGCAGGCGCAGACGGGCGAGATCGGCGTGGGTGGTGGTGATCCGGCCGCGTATCTGCGGGCCGATGCGATCGGCCCAGGCGCGCAGTCTCTCCAGGCTCGGGGCGTCCCGGTCCACCGCCTCGACGGTGAAGCCGTGGCGGGCGAACGGGACGGTGAGCCGTCCGGCGCCCGAGCCCAGGTCGAGCACGGGACCGCCGGTGGCCCTGGCCAACGTCAGATACTCCACGATGTCGCCGCTGAAAGGCCCCAGCAGGGCGTCGTGCAGCCACAGCTGGTCCTCGGCGTGGGGGGCGAGGGACTCAAGACCGGGAAGCCAGGCGCACAGGGCGGGGGAGGCGGTGGTGATCCGGGACGGCGGGACCGGGCCGAGCGCAGGCGTTACCGGTGTGCCGGTCTGTGTGTACATCGCTCCTCCAGGTGGCTCGACCGGTCCTGCCGTCCGGGCGGGCCCCGTGCCGCCGGAACCGCGCCGCGGCACCATCGTGTCCGGGAGCCTTTACGCTGCGCCAGCCTCGACGGATGCGCATTCACGCCAACGCGCGTCTACGCCAAGGACGTCGGACTCGTGAGCGATGCATGAGTCGAATATGCGACTCTCAAATTGCCCGGCTCAATCGCCGTCCTGCGCCCTTGAAACCCTGAGTCGTGTAGAAGGGAAGTGAGGGGTCGGCCTCCGACGGCAGGCTGACCGACTGGTGCCGGGCACCGTGTCTTCGCATGCGCTCGGTGAGAACGAACAGCAGCGCACCGCCGATGCCGTCACGGCGACGGTTCGGTGCGGTGCACAGTGCGTACAACTCGCCCTCACCCGGCGCGGGTACGCCTCCTGCGGCTGCGCCGACGATCTGCCCGTCGGCCTCGGTGGCCACCAGCCAGCCCAACCAGCTCGGCGCGCCCCCAGGAACCCCTATTTCCGCGCTGATGCGGGGGAGTGAGCAATTCACGCTCACCAGGCGTTCGACGGCGTTCTTTTCGAGAGTTCCGGCATAGCTCTCGCGTATCACGGCGGCGAGCAGCTGGGATACGGCCGGCGCCTCGGCGGAGGCGGCGGGTCGCACTTCAACCGCGTGCATCAGGTCTGCACCTTCCCGGGGTGGCCTCTCGCGTCCCGCGCCCAACGATAGCGGTGAATTAGGGGGGCGAGCCGGGGAAAGCGTACCTACGTATTCGATTAGTCAATAGAGATGCCCGGAACGGAACAGCAGGCGAGAACAAGCGGAGTCAGGGCTGCCGCTGCGGTAAGTGCCACAAACACCGTCCGCAGTGTCGGAGAGCATGCGGCGTGCGGTGTGAGGATGCGGCGCATGCGCAACACCGCCGACGGTCCGCCCGCCGCGAAGGCCATGTCGGGTGCCTGACCGGATGCCACCGCGTACAGGGCGGTGGCGAGCGCGTCCCGCGAACACCGCCGCAACGCCCGGTCGTCTGCTGCCATCTCGAGCAACAGCGGTACCTCGGTGCGAGCGAGCCGGGCCAGTGGCAGTCCACGGAAGATGGCACAGAAGGCCCCGGCTGCGGCCACCAGCAGATGGTGGCGGCCGGCGATGTGCGCCCGCTCGTGTTCCAGCACCGCTGTCACTTGCTGCCGGGTCAGGACCTCAAGTGCGCCCGAACTGACCACGACTTGAGGTCCGCGGCCCGGCAGGCAGTACACGGCCGGGGTGTCATGCTCCAGCACGGTGGCACCCAACTCCGGTCGCCTGCTGCCGACGAGGCGCAGCAGGTCGGCGTGACGTACTCGCTGGCGTCTCGCGCTCAGGAGTTCACGTACGAAGGTGACGGCGAAGGCGGCCGGCACGGAGGCCGCCGCGACAAGGGCCGCCCACCCGCGGGTGCCCACGCCCGCCAGGCCGTTCGGAAGGAGAGACCCGCACTGCGCGCCGCCGGAGACGACGCAGGCCTCGGTGAAGCGGGACAGGTGGTGGCTGCCTGCTGTCGGAAGCAGCAGTTGCAGGGCCGTCAGGGACACGGAGGCGATGAGGGCCAGCCCGAGCAGGATCCACACCGTGACAGCCAGCCGGGGTGTTCGATGCGCCCAGTGGCTGCGGGAGAGTGCCCTCGGCAGCAGCACCCCGGCCACCAGGGCGATGGCCAGCGGCGGCAGTACGTGGTGGCCGGGAACGAGTAGCCCGCCTGAGTAACCGAGGAGTACGGTCACGAGGGTGCTCCGGGCTCCTCGGCACTGCCAGGAACGCGGCCCATCGCACGCAGTGCGGCATCCAGCGCGGACACGTCCTCCGGCGACATGTGCTCCACGAACCGCTGCAGCGCGGCCTTGCGGTCCTCGGTGTTGCCGAGTGCGTCCTGCATGAGGGCGGCGGTGTATTCCTCACGGCTGCGCTCGGGTTCGTACAGCCAGGCGCGCCCGGCCTTCTCGCGGCGGAGCAGGCCCTTGCGATGGAGGATGTCCGCGACCGTCATCACCGTCGTGTAGGCGACGGGACGCACGTGGTTGATGTCGTCGACGATCTCCCGGACCGTGGCAGGCCGGCCCCAGCGCCAGAGCCGGTCCATGATTTCGGCTTCCAGGTCACCCAGCCGTCGCACTCTTCCCCCCTTTTCCTCCCCGTCACCGAGGTGCCTCACATCGTATGGCACCCCTCATCTCCGGAGGATGGTCACACAGGCGTCACGCATACGGGTAGGGGGTATGTTGCCTTCATGTTCTCAGTCAGCAGGGAAATCACCCTCAAGGCCGCGAAGAGCCCGTGCGCGAAGGTCTGCGGAACCGACCTGGGCGGAGCCGAGTTGGTGTTGTTGCGCCAGGTGCTCGGCCTGTGTCTGCGCCTCAGCCTCAGGCTGAGCGCCGACTGCCCCGCGGGCAAAGGAGTCTGAGCAGCGCCGGGCCCGGGCGGTTGAACCGCCCGGGCCCGAAAACCTGGAGGTCACGCCCGTACGAGCCGGGCGATCGCCTTGGACGCCTCGTTGACCTTGGTTCTGGCCTGCTCGCCGCCCTCCACGATGGCCTCCGTGACGCAGCAGTTGAGGTGCTCGTCCAGCAGGGCCAGCGCGCAGGACTGGAGCGCGGCGTTGGTGGCGGCCACCTGGGTCAGGACGTCGATGCAGTAGGTCTCCTCCTCGACCATGCGCTGCAAGCCCCGCACCTGGCCCTCGATCCGGCGGAGCCGTCGGAGAATGACGTCCCGGTGGGTCTGCTCTCCGGCCACGGCGGCCTCCTTCCCGTCCTGGTCGGCCGCTTCATCGGTCGGCGGGCTGGAAGCCGCGCAGTCGCAGGCTGTTGCCGACCACGAAGACCGAGGAGAAGGCCATGGCCGCTCCGGCGATCATCGGGTTGAGCAGGCCGGCGGCGGCCAGTGGCAGGGCGGCGACGTTGTAGGCGAAGGCCCAGAAGAGGTTGGACCTGATGGTGCCCAGCGTCTTGCGGGACAGGCGGATGGCGTCCGCCGCGACCCTCAGATCGCCCCGCACGAGCGTCAGGTCTCCCGCCTCGATCGCGGCGTCCGTGCCCGTTCCCATCGCCAGGCCCAGGTCGGCCTGAGCCAGCGCGGCCGCGTCGTTGACGCCGTCGCCGACCATCGCGACCGAACGGCCCTCGCTCTGCAGGCGCTTGACGGCGTCGACCTTGTCCTGCGGCATGACCTCGGCGATCACGTGCTCGGGGGCGATGCCCACCTCCGCGGCGACCGCCTCGGCGACAGCCTTGTTGTCACCGGTCAGCAGGATGGGCGTCAGGCCCAGGGCACGCAGCCGCTCGATGGCCTCCGGGCTGGTCTCCTTGATGGCGTCGGCGACCTCCAGCACCGCGCGGGCCTCGCCGTCCCAGGCGACCGCGATGGCGGTACGCCCGGCCGCCTCGGCCTCGGCCTTGGCGCGCCGCAGCTCCTCCGGCAGGGACATGGCCCACTCGCCGAGGAGCTTCTCGCGTCCGACCAGGACCGCGTGGCCCTCGACGATGCCCTGGACGCCGAGCCCGGCGATGTTGGCGAAGTCCTCCGGAGCGGGGAGTGTGCCGACGCGGGCGGCGGCGCCGGAGGCGACGGCCTGGGCGATGGGGTGCTCGGAGGAGTGCTCGAGAGCGCCCGCGAGGCGCAGGACGTCGTCCTCGTCGGTGCCGTCGGTGGTGTGCACGGCGAGCAGGGTCATCTTGCCGGTGGTGACGGTGCCGGTCTTGTCCAGGACGATGGTGTCGACCGTGCGCGTCGTCTCCAGGACTTCTGGTCCCTTGATGAGGATGCCGAGTTGGGCGCCGCGCCCGGTGCCGACCATGAGGGCGGTCGGCGTGGCCAGGCCCAGGGCGCACGGGCAGGCGATGATCAGGACGGCGACCGCGGCGGTGAAGGCGGCGGTCAGTCCGGCGCCGTTGCCGAGCCAGAAGCCCAGAGTGCCGAGCGCCAGGGCGATCACGACCGGGACGAAGACCGCGGAGATCTTGTCGGCGAGCCGCTGCGCGGCGGCCTTGCCGTTCTGCGCGTCCTCCACCAGCTTGGCCATGCGGGCGAGCTGGGTGTCGGCGCCGACGCGGGTGGCTTCGACGACCAGGCGGCCGCCGGCGTTCAGGGTGGCCCCGGTGACGGCGTCCCCGGTGCCGACCTCGACCGGCACCGACTCGCCGGTGAGCATGGAGGCGTCCACGGCGGATGACCCCTCGACGACCACACCGTCGGTGGCGATCTTCTCACCGGGCCGCACCAGGAACCGGTCGCCGACCTTCAACTCGCCGACAGGAATGAGCTCTTCCCGGCCGGCACGCACCACCGTGACGTCCTTGGCGCCGAGCTCCAGCAGGGCCTTCAGCGCCGCTCCCGCCTTCCGCTTCGACCGCGCCTCGAAGTACCGCCCGGCCAGGATGAAGGCGGTGACACCCGCCGCGGCTTCCAGGTAGATGTTCCCGGCCCCGTCGGTGCGGGCGATGGTGAGCTCGAAGGGGTGGGTCATGCCCGGCGTGCCGGCCGTGCCGAAGAAGAGCGCCCACAGGGACCACAGGAACGCCGCCGAGGTGCCGACGGAGATCAGCGTGTCCATCGTGGCGGCACCGTGCTTGGCGTTCGTCCAGGCGGCCTTGTGGAAGGGCCAGGCGGCGTATGTCACCACGGGCGCCGCCAGCGTGAGCGAGAGCCACTGCCAGTACTCGAACTGCAGCGCCGGGACCATGGCCATCGCGATCACGGGGACGGCGAGTGCCACGGCGGCGGTCAGCCGCCGGCGCAGCGGCAGCAGCTCGTCGCTCTCCTCCTGCGTGGAGCCGGCACCGGACGCGGAGTCGTCGGAGCGGGCGGTCTCGGGCTGGGGCTCCCGCGCGGTGTAGCCGGTGGCCTCGACGGTCGCGATCAGGTCCGAGACGGTCACGTCCTCGCGGAAGGTGACCTTCGCTTTCTCTGTGGCGTAGTTGACGGTGGCCTCGACCCCGTCCAGGCGGTTGAGCTTCTTCTCGATCCGGGCGGCGCACGAGGCGCAGGTCATGCCGCCGATGGCGAGTTCGACCTCGGCGGCGCCGGGCGTGGTGGTGGTCATGTCTGCTCCTCGGAGCTCACGAACGCGAAGTGCGAAAGAAGACAGGGAGAACGGGGGCCGCCGAGCTTGCGGCCCCCGCCCGGCTCGTTGGTCAGGCGGCCACGCGACCGGCGAAGTTGTAGCCGGCCTCGTCGACGGTCTTGGCGATCAGCGCGTCGAGCGCCTCGTCGGGCTCGGTCGAGGTCGTCACCGTGACCAGGCCGGTGCCGATCTCGACCTCGACCGCGGTGACCTCGTCCAGACCGCCCACCGCCTTGGCGACGACGCCCTGGCAGTGTGCGCTGCCGACGCCGTCGACCTTGTAGGTGGTCTTGGACTCCGCCGGGGTGTGGCAGCTTCCGTCGGTGGTGCAGCAGTTCGACACGGGTCCTCCGCAACTAGTGTTCATTCATACCCCTAGGGGGTATCTTCTCGACGGCCTCATGTATACCCCCCTCCCGTATTCAATGGCAAGCCTTGATCCGACTTGACTTGGTACCCCCTGGGGGTATTTTGAGGTGTCGGCCGCACGCACGAACGGCCAGGAGATGAGGAGTGGCTCATGAACACCGGACTGCGGATCACCGTCTTCGCCGCCGCACTCGCCGCGACCTTCGGCGCCGCCTACGGCGTGGGCGGCGCAGTCAGCCCGATCTCACCCGAGCCGAAGAGCGGCAGGCACAGTGAGGGCAAAGGCCACGCGGCGGCCGTGCACAAGGAACAGACGGCCGGGCACCACGAGGCGAAGGACGGCGGTCACGAAGCTGCACCGCCGGGCGGCCTCGAGATCTCCGCCGACGGCTACACGCTCGACCTGAAGACCCCGCGCCTCGAAGCCGGCGAGAAGACCGGCCTGCGCTTCGCCGTCGTGCAGGACAGGACCGGGCGCAAGGTCACCGCGTACCAGCGCGAGCACGGCAAGGATCTGCACCTGATCGTCGCCTCACGTGACCTGACCGTCTACCGCCACCTGCACCCCGTCAGGGCCGCGGACGGCACCTGGTCCACGCCCGTGGACCTGCCGAGGGCCGGTGCCTACCGCGTCTTCGCCGACTTCAAGCCGAAGGGCGGCGAAGCGCTCACCCTCGGTGCCGACCTCGCCGCGTCCGGGCCGTACGAGCCCGGCGAGCTGCCCGAGCACAACACCACAGCGAAGGTCGACGGCTACGAGGTGAAGCTGCGAGGCGCGCTGACCCCCGGCAAGGCCGGTGAACTCAGGCTGACGGTGGCAAAGGACGGTGAGCCGGTCCGCAACCTCCAGCCCTACCTGGGCGCCTACGGCCACCTTGTCGCCCTGCGCTCGGGCGACCTCGCCTATCTGCACGTCCACCCGAACGGCGAGCCCGGCGACGGCAAGACCAAGCCCGGTCCGGAGGTCTCCTTCACGGCGACGGCACCCAGCGCCGGCGCGTACCGCCTGTTCCTGGACTTCCAGCACGAGGGCAAGGTCCGTACCGCGGCCTTCACCGTGCATGCGGGCGGCGCGGTGGACGTGGCCGAGAAGCCCTCGCAGGCCAGGCCTGCCGAGGGGGAGACCGGACACGCACACTGATGATCAGGGCCTGGTCGACGGCGACCTCTCGTCCCTAGGGCGTGTCCGCAAAGTCCCGCCTGCCCCGCGACGCCCGGCACGCACTCTCGCCGCACCGGCCGAAAGCCCGAGTACGCCCAGTACGAGGGCTTCCGGCCGGCACGCCGAGAGCACGCACCTGACGCCGCGGGGCCCGCCCTCCGGGCGGACGACGGGAATTTGACGACAGGGCCTAGTGGTGGTCGTGGGCCAGGGCCGTCTGAAGGGCGATGGCGCCATCGAGCGCGTGGCGCAGTTCGTTCAGCTGCTGTGCGGTGAGCGGTCCGTCGCCGACTGGCTGGAGCGTGTCGTACTGCGGCGGGGTGACGATGCTGGGGTGCCGGTAGTCCTTTACCTGCCGCTCGCGCTCCGGCCGGACCCACGGCCGCGTCCGCCCCGAGCCGTCCCAGGGCTGCAGTCTGCGCGCGTACCAGAGGGGTTCCCCGGGATCCTCCCCGTACACGGTGGCCGGATTGAGCCGAGTGGCCGGGTCCTCGTACTGCCACATCGCGAACAGGCGGTCCACGTTCGCGTGGAGCAGGAAGACGAACGGGTCGCGGAAGGCCGTGTGGGCGTCGCCGATCGTGCCGCCGATGTACCCGTGGGCGCCGTCATGACAGCGCTCGAGCCGGATGCGCATGCTCAGGTAGTTCGACGAGCGGATGATCTCGCGGTCCGAGAAGCACAGCTCCGGCGGACCGTCGGGAACCTCTCGTTTGAGGGTGCGGGGCGGGTCGAAGGGATTGCCGTGTGCGACGTCCGAGGAGCTCTCGCCGCGGAAGGGATCGGCCTGCGGATTGTAGAAGCCGGCGCTCAGCCAGGGTTCTCCCACCTCTTCACCTGTTTTCGCCCCCATGAACTCGGGAGTGAAGAGTGGGGCGGGATCGGTGTTCCAGTCCCAGTAGTGCAGTGACAGCCGTGGTTCGACCGCCCGGATCAGCTGCTCGAAGCGGTTGCAGAGCTCGCGGTGCCACGGCAGGAACTCCGGACCCTGATGGACGTGCGTGGCTTGATGGATCTCGTCCTGTTTGAACCAGTGGCTGACGCCGCCGGGCGGGAACTCGTCCCGAGAGCCCGGGTAATGGCGCTTGTTCAGTTCCTTGATGGCCTTGACGAACGCGTCCCGTTCGTCGTCGTCTATCTCGGCGACGTTGCGGCGGATGCCGTCACCTCGGATCACAAGATCACTCCTTCACGGGGTGGAGTGTGCCGAGCGAAGCCGTCGTTCAAAGCGCAATGGTTGAATCGACTTCACCGGATCGCGGATAACTCCCCTTTCCAGTCGGCCACACAAGGGCACTGTGCGCATGTGGATCAGGCCGCGGCGTGCGGGCTGCCGTGGCCTGGGAAACCCATAGGTCAGACGGCTGGACGTGCTCCAACCCACGTGCCTGTCGGGCTTACTCGTCCCGCGCGATCCGCACGCATCGGCGACGGCGCGGGAGTGGTGATGAGACGGTCCGTCAGGTCTTCGTCGATATGCATGCCGTAGTACTGAAGACCATGTGGGGGAAGGCCGGGAGCCCGTAGAACTGGATGATCGCCACCTGCGGGGCGGGGACCGTCGGTCGGCCTTGCTCGGTTGCGCAGAGCGGTCACCTTGGGCGCCCATGAACCGACTCTGCCCCACCTGAACTGAACGGTTGAGTTCATGTGAACTGAACAGTATGGTTCAAGTAGGGGGTGAACGTCGCCGTGCGCCGGTGTCCCCGCGGCGGGTGTGCTCCTCGCTCTTCTCCTCGCGCCGTCCCGCTGCGCGACACGACCGGAACCACGGACCAGAAGGACTCGTCATGACCCATTCCGCAGCCGGTGCGCCGCACGCCGCCAAACACGACCACCACCCGCCCGCCGACCCACGCCGCTGGGGAGCGCTCGCCCTGATCTGCCTCGCCCAGTTCATGCTGATCCTCGACGTCACCGTCGTGAACGTCGCCCTCCCCGACATGGCGGTCGATCTCGACCTCGGCCGGGAAACGCTGACCTGGGTCGTCACCGCCTACACCCTCTGCTTCGGCGGGCTGATGCTGCTCGGCGGCCGGCTCGCCGACGCCCTCGGCGCCCGCCGTACCCTGCTCGCCGGCCTCGTCCTCTTCAGCGCCGCGTCACTGATCACCGGTCTGGCCGGGCACGCGCCGATGTTGCTCGGCGGCCGGATCGGTCAGGGCGTCGGCGCGGCCCTGCTGTCCCCGGCCGCGCTGTCCATCGTCACCACCACCTTCCACGGCGCCGAACGCAACAAGGCACTCGGTGTCTGGGCCGCGATCGGGGGCACCGGCTCCGCGGCCGGTGTGCTGCTCGGCGGGGCCCTGACCGACGGGCCCGGCTGGGAGTGGGTGTTCTACATCAACGTGCCGGTCGGGCTGCTCCTGCTGGTCGCCCTGCCCGCCTTCGTACCGGCCCGTGCTCCGCAACCCGCACGGCTCGACATCCCGGGCGCGCTGCTCGTCACCGCGGGCACCGCTGCCCTGATCTACGGCTTGGTCAAGGCGGGGGACACCGGCTGGGCGGACGCCTCGACCCTGCTGCCGCTGGCCGGTGCCGTGCTCGCGTACGCGGCCTTCGCGGCAGTCGAACGGGCGAGCCGGGCCCCGCTGATGGACCTGCGGATGTTCACCCGGCGGCCGGTGCTCGCCGGGGCCTTCCTGATGCTGGTCGCCACGGCGTTGCTGATCGCGTTCTTCTTCCTGGGATCCGTCTACTTGCAGCACATCCGCGGGTTCAGCCCGTTGAGTACCGGGCTGGTGTTCCTCCCGGTCGCCGTGGCCACCGGCATCGGCGCCCACCTAGGGTCCCGGCTCGTCGGCCGGATCGGCAGCCGCCCGACGGCCGTCGTCGGCATGGCCGTCGCGGCCGCCGGAACCATCCCGCTGACCCGGCTGTCGGAGACCGGCAGCGTGTACGCCGGGCTCCTGCCGGGCTTCGTGATCGCCTCCCTCGGCATCGGCGCGGTATTCGTCACCGCCACGACCACCGCCCTGGCCATGGTGGAGCACCGGGAGGCGGGGCTCGCCTCCGGGGTCGTCAACACCTTCCACGAGGTAGGTGGTTCGATCGGCGTCGCCGTCGTCTCGACCATCGCGGCCTCCGGCTTCGAGCAGGGCGCGGTGGGTGGCTTCGCCGACGCGTTCACCGTGTGTGCTGTGGCAGCCGCTGCCGGCGCCGTTGTCGCCCTGGGCCTCGTACCGCGCGGCAAACCACAGTCGACGGGCGGCCCGCACGTGCACTGACGGGGACCGCTCGTAAGGGGTAACTCGAATTCTGGACAGGATTGTTCCCGATGGTCCGGGCCCCGCCTCCAGGGCCCGGACCAGCCGGTCGCGCACCATGAGCGGTAGGACGCCGAGCAGGGAGGTCGGGTGGGATGGACGCATGGCAGCCGATGCTGGTCCTCCTCGGTGTGGTCGGGGCCGGGCTGGCCGGCCTGTACGGGCTGGGCCTGTGGCTGGCGGCGGCGCGGGCTCCCCTCGAAAGCGGCCCCTTCGCCGGAGGCCTCGAGCCCGGCGAGCACGCCGTGTCCCGGTTCCATGTGCGCTGGTACCCGGTCACCATGATCTTTCTGGCCTTCGACATGGAGATGCTCTTCATGTATCCGTGGGTGAAGGTCGTCTCGGAGGTGGGCACCACGGCCGTCGTGGAGATGTTCCTCTTCCTCGGCATCCTGTTCGCGGCGGTGGCGTACGCCTGGCGCGAGGGGGCTCTGAGGTGGACCTGAGGGGCCTCGTGCGGCGTACGGCGATGAACCGCCCGGCGGTGCTCACGGTCGCGCTGCCCGGAGCGACGGAACTCCGGCTGGAGGCCGAGGCGGAGGTACGGCGGCGGGGGTGGCCCGTCGTCGGCGCTCCAGCCGCCGCGGATCTGCTGGTCGTCTGCGGCGTCCCGGCGCCGGAGCACGCGGAGTGGCTGGACCGCATGGAGCGGTCGATGCCGGAGCCCGCCGTGCGCATCGTGGTGGGGGAGAGCGGGCAGGTCGCACACGCCCTCGGCATGGCGCGCGGGGACCTGACCGACAGAGCGGTGACTCCGCGCGGCGGACATGTGGACGACCGGTCCGAGGCCCAGGCGGGCGAGCATGGCGACCATGAGCACGGCGAGCACGAGGGGCACGGACCCCACCAACCCGCCGACCATGCGGCGCACATGGACCATACGGATCACCAAGGGCATGGCGGCCGTATGGATCACTCGGGTCATGACATGCACGCCATGGAAGTGGCAGGCCTGCCGATGGCCGAACGGGGGGACGACCGGGACGAGTTGCGGCTCGACCAGCTTCACGTGCCCTTCGGTCCCGGGCTGGGCGACTGGCCGGCGGGGCTCGTTCTCCGTCTCACCCTGCAAGGAGACGTCGTACAGGACGTCGAGGTGGACCACCTCCCCGTGGCGTCCGGCCCTCGACCGCCGTTCTGGGACGAGCCGTGGCTGCGGGCCGCCCACGGCGAGGAGGTCACCAGGGGAGACGCGGTACGCCGACGCTGTGCCGCGCATCTGGACAGTGCGGGACGGCTCCTCGCCGTCGTCGGCTGGGACGACATCGCCGTGCGGTGCCGTCGGCTGCGGGACGAGCTGCTGTCGGGGGCGTCGGGCGAGGGGATCGGCGGCGCTCTGCGCAGGACGGTGCGCAGAGTCGGACGGTCCAGGGCCCTGCGCTGGTCGATCGCCGGACTGGGGGAGTTGCCGGCGGACAGGGCGCGGGCGGCCGGAGTGACCGGACCGGCGCTCGCCGCGGACGGGGACGCGTACGACCGGCTGCTGATGTGGCTGAACGAGGTCGAGCGCGGCCTCGAAGGGCTCGACGACACACGGCCGTTGGCGCCGGACGACCGGACCGGGCCACGTGGCCGGCTGGACGGGCCGCAGCCGCCGTCGCAGGCGTTGCTCGACATCCTCGCCGAACTCCTGACCGGCGCCGAGTTCGCCTGCGCACGGATCATCGTGGCCAGCCTGGACCCCGACCTCGACGAACTCGCCCTCGCGCCCGTGCCCGGAGCGGCCCATGCCTGACGCAGCGCCCCTGTGGGCGGCCGTCGTCCTTCCCGCCGCCCTGGCCGTGGCCGCCGTGGTCACCGCCGGGTTCGACGCGGTGCTGTCCGGGTCGGCCGAGCGCGGTCCCGCCGGGAGTCTCCGGGAGGCCGGGCTGCGGGCGACGGCCCCGTTGCGCGAGGCCCTGCGGCTGCTCGTTCAGCAGCCACGCCGTACGACGGCCGCCGACCGGCTGCTCGGAAGGCTGGGCGTGGTGCTGGTCCCGGTGGCCGCCGTGCTCGCGGGTGCCGTACTGCCGTGGGGCTCGCGTGCCGTGAGCGATCCGTCCGTCGGCATCGTGTGGTTCAACGCGATGGAGGCCCTGGCCTGGGCGGCGGTATGGCTCGCGGGCTGGGGAGCGAACTCGGCGCTGTCACTGATCGGCGGGTACCGGTTCCTCGCGCAGGGGCTGGCGTACGAACTTCCGCACATGTTCGCGATCACCACCGCCGCCCTCGGCGCCGAGTCCCTGCGGGTCGGGGACGTGGTCGCGGCCCAGGACGGACTGTGGTTCGCGGTGTGGATGCCGGCCGCGTTCGTCGTCTATCTGCTGAGCGCGCTCGCGATGGCGTTCTGGGGGCCGTTCGAGCATCCGCTGGCGCGGGACACGGCCGGTGGGGCCGCCGCCGAGCTGGCGGGTGTGGACCGGCTGGTGTTCCTGGGCGGGCGGTGGCTGCTGCTCGTGGTGACCGCCGGCTTCAGCGTGCCGCTGTTCCTCGGCGGAGGGCACGGACCGCTGCTGCCGGGCTGGGCGTGGACGTTGCTGAAGACCGCGGCGGTGCTGGCGCTGCTGGTCGCCGGGCGCCGGCTGCTGCCCACGCTGCGGATGGAGCGGTACATGGAGTTGGCGTGGATGGTGCTGGTGCCGCTGACGCTGCTTCAGGCGCTGTTCGTGGCCGTCGTCGTCCTGAACCGATGAGGAGGTGAGGGCCCTGCTCGACGACGTGATCTTCTGGGTGCTGGCCCTGCTGGCAGTGGCCGGTGGCCTCATGGTGTTCCGGTTCGACTCCATGGCCCGGGCCACGTACGCGCTGCTGACCTCGCTGCTGTGCGTGGGCGGCGAGGTGCTGCTGCTCGGGCTGGACTACCTCGGGGTCGTGATCGTGCTGATGATGACCATCGAGATGGCCATCATGGCCGTGTTCATGGTGATGTACATGATGAATCCGGCCGGGCTCATGCCCATGACCATGCTCCACAACAAGCAGGGCGCGGCCGCGATCTGCGCGGTGGTCTTCGCCGTACTCGCCGCGGGGATCCTGCTCGCCCCGTGGCCGTCCCGGCGCGGCAGGCCGCCGGACGATCCCACCATGGATCTGGGCCTGTCGCTGATGGGGCCTCAGATGCTCACCATGATGACCCTGGGGCTCGCCCTGTTCGCCACCATCGTCGCGACCGTCGTCCTGGCCACCCGCCGGGGCCGCTACGACCGCTTCGGCGACGACTTGAAAGCGCGCAGGGCCGACGACCCGGTACGGGGAGGGACGGGCCGATGAGCCTGGAGCTGTTCCTGCTGCTCGCCGCCGCGCTGTTCAGTATCGGCCTGTTCGGCGCGCTCACCCAGCAGTCGATCGTGATGCTCATGATGGGGCTCGAACTGATGCTGGGCGGCATCATCGTCGGCGCCGCCGCCGTCTGGCACTACATCGCCCCGGCCGCTGCCGACGGGCAGGTGCTGGTGGTCCTCGCGGTCACCGTGATGGCGGTGGAGATGGCCATCGGGTTCGCCGTGGTCACGGCGCTCTTCCGGGCTCGTGAGGTCGACATGACCGACATGGCGGCGGAGCTGAAGGAGTGAGCGCGCTGCTGTGGGCGCTCGTCGCGCTGCCGCTGACCGTGGGGACACTGCTCGCGGTCGCAGGCCGCCCGGCGGAGCGGTACGCCCCTGGTGTCGCAGTCGGCACGGCCGTCGCCGCGCTCGGCATCGCCGTCGCCGTGGCGTTCGGGCACCCGCGGGTCGAGGCCCCGCTGCTCGAAGGGCTTCCCGCCGGGCTCGCGGTCGACGGGTTGTCGGGCTTCATGGTCGTGACCGTCACGGCGGTGACCGCGGCCGTCCTCCTGTTCAGCGTCGCGGACATCGGACCCGGCGAGGCACGCGCCCGCTTCTTCGGGCTGATGCTGCTGTTCGGCGGCGCGATGCTGACCACGGTCACCGCGACCACGCTTCCGGTCCTGCTGATGGCGTGGGAGGTCATGGGCGCCACCTCCTGGGCGCTGATCGGCTACTGGTGGCGCGACCCCGAGCGCGGCGCTGCCGCCGACACGGCCTTCCTCACCACCCGCGCCGCCGACCTCGGCCTCTACCTCGCCGCCGGAGCGGCGCTGGCGAGCGGGCAGGCCGGTTCCCTCGCCCTCGACGACCTCGCGGACGCGACCGGCGCCTGGTCCGCGGTCATCACGGCCGGTGTCATCGCGGCCGCGTTCGGCAAGTCGGCCCAGCTGCCGTTCAGCTTCTGGCTGTCCAGGGCCATGCAGGGACCCAGCCCGGTCTCCGCCCTGCTGCACTCGGCGACCATGGTCGTGGCCGGGGCGTATCTGCTGCTCCGGTTGGAACCGCTGCTCGCGCAGTCCGGTTGGGGCGGACAGGTGGTGGCGTGGACGGGTGCGGTGACGGCGGTGCTGCTCGGCCTGGTCGCCGTGGCGCAGACCGACCTCAAGCAACTGCTCGCCGCATCGACCTGTGCCCAGATCGGCTTCATGGTGCTCGCCGCCGGGGCCGGCGCGGTCACCGGCGGAACTCTGCAGCTGATCGCCCATGCCGCCGCGAAGAGCCTCGCCTTCCTCGTCGCGGGCGCCTGGCTGACGTCCCTCGGCGCCAAGGCGCTGCCCGCCCTGGGCGGTGCGGCCCGGCGCCACCGTACGGCCGGGGTCACCTTCACCGTCGCGGCCCTGGCTCTGGCGGGGGTGCCGCCGCTGTCCCTGTGGGCGGCCAAGGACGTAGTCCTCGCGGGCGCCCTCGAGGACAACGCGGCGCTGTACGTGGTCGGGTTGGCCGGTGCGGTGATCTCGGCGGTCTACAGCGCGAAGGCCCTGTGGTTCGTCTGGCAGCCCGTTGCCGTATCGGACGACCGTGAGCAGCCGCAGCCGCAGCCGCAGCCGCAGCCGCAGCCGCAATCGCTGCCCAATGCCGCCCGGCTGCCGCTCGCGACACTCGCCGTCGCCTGCGTCGCGCTGACCGTCACGTCCTTCCCGCCCGCACGGAACGCCGTTGAACGGGTGCTCGGCGGCGCGCCACAACCGGCCCCACACACATGGGAGTTCGCCCTGTCCGGCGCGCTCGCGGTGGCCGTCTCGGCCGCGGTCTGGATCCGCGGCCCGCAACTCCTCGCCCTGCCCGGCCGGATCACCGCCCTGGCGTCGGATTGGCTTGGCCTGGAGACCGCCGCGCGCACGCTCCTCGTGCACCCGGTCCTGCGCCTCGCCGACGCGCTCGCCGTCTTCGACGACCGGGTGCTGGACCGCGCCGCCGAAGGCACCGCCCGCGGCTCGGTCCGGCTGGCCCGATGGACCAACGCCCAGGCGGAACGGCTCGTCGACGGCACCGTGGAGAGCGTGGCCGGCGGCGCCCGCGCGCTCGGCCGTTGGGCGCGCCGACCGCAGACCGGCCAACTGCACCAGTACCTCGCCCAGGCGGTCGCCGCCTTCACCGTCCTCGCCGTCGTCCTCGTCCTCGTGAGGTGACCGCCGTGCTCACGGCCATCGTCCTGCTCCCGACCGCCGTGGCGGCCCTCCTGCTGTGCCTGCCGCGCAGCGCGCCCCGCCCCCTGTTCCCGACGGCCTGGGTCGCGACCACCGCCGCCGAACTGGCCCTGACGGTGATGGTCTGGGCGGGATACCGGGCCGACGGCGGCATCCAGTACGAGACGCGTGCCCGCTGGATCCCCAGCGCCGGCATCAGCTACCACGTCGGCGTCGACGGACTGTCCCTGCCGCTGGTGGCCGTCACCTGCGTACTGTTCCTCGCCTGCGCGCTCTACGCGTGGCGCGAGACCCGGCGGGTCAGGGAGTTCGCGGCGCTGTTCCTCTTCCTGCAGACGACGTGCCTCGGCCTGTTCGTGGCCCTCGACCTGATCCTTTTCTTCGTCTTCTTCGACCTGTCCATCGTGGCGATGTACTTCGTCATCGCCGGGTGGGGACACAAGGGCGCCGCCCGCGCCGCGCTGAAGTTCTTCCTCTACACCTTCATCGGCTCCCTCGCCCTGCTGCTCGGCTTCATCGGCCTCTATCTGGCCGCCGACCCGCACACCTTCGACATCGTCGAACTGACGACTGCCAACCCCCTCGCCGGACGCTCCGCTTACGGCGCCCTGGTCCTCCTCGCCATCGCCGTCGGGCTGGCGGTGAAGACCCCCACCGTGCCCTTCCACACCTGGCTGCCGCCGGCCCACACCGACGCCCCCGCCGCCGGGTCGGCGATCCTCGCCGGCGTGCTGCTGAAGATGGGCACGTACGGCTTCCTGCGCATCGCCATACCCGTCCTGCCAGACGCCTGGCGCGACCACGCGCTCGTCTTCGTCGTCGTCGGCGTGGTCTCCGTGCTGTACGGAGCACTGGTCGCCCTCGCCCAGACCGACTTCAAGCGGATGGTCGCCTACACCTCCGTGAACCACATGGGCTACATCGTCCTGGCGATCGGCGCGGCCGGGGCCGTCGGCGCCGGCCAGGAGGAGGCCCGCCGCCTCGCCGTCACCGGCTCGGTCTTCCAGATGGTCAGCCACGGCCTGCTGACCGGCGCGCTGTTCCTGCTGTCCGGCGTGCTGTACGAGCGCGGGCGGACGTACGAGATGTCCGCGTACTCGGGTGTCGCCGGGCGGGCGCCCGTCTTCGCCGCGCTGACCGGCGTCGCCGCCTTCGCCTCGCTCGGGCTGCCGGGCTTCTCCGGCTTCATCGCCGAGTTCCAGATCCTCACCGGGAGCCTCGGGCCCGAGCCGGTCGCCACCGGCCTTGCCGTGCTCGGCATCCTGCTCACCGCGGGCCTGTTCCTGCGCGCACTGCAACAGATCTTCCTCGGGCCGCTGCGGCTGCCCGCCGCCGCGCCCGGTGCCGACCGGCCGTTCCCCGACATCCGCCGCCACGAAGGGCTCGCGATCGTCCCTCTGCTGGCCCTGGGAGTCGTCCTCGGCCTCGCTCCCCGGTTCGTCCTCGACGTCATCGAACCCGCCTCGCGCACCGTGCTGGAGCTGCTCGCGCGATGAACGAGATGACCGGGATGAACGAGAACCCCCTCGACCTCCTGCCCGAGGTGCTGCTCGCCGCCTCCGCCGTGCTCGGGCTGCTGCGTCGGGGCCTGGCTGCCGCGCCGCCGCCAGTGGCTCGGACCGGGCCTG
>KE354345.1 GCA_000415505.1 Streptomyces afghaniensis 772 | reverse complement strand
CGAAGGGCTCGCGATCGTCCCTCTGCTGGCCCTGGGAGTCGTCCTCGGCCTCGCTCCCCGGTTCGTCCTCGACGTCATCGAACCCGCCTCGCGCACCGTGCTGGAGCTGCTCGCGCGATGAACGAGATGACCGGGATGAACGAGAACCCCCTCGACCTCCTGCCCGAGGTGCTGCTCGCCGCCTCCGCCGTGCTCGGGCTGCTGCTCGGGGCCTGGCTGCCGCGCCGCCGCCAGTGGCTGACCGGGGCCCTGGCGGGCGCGGCCTGCACCGGCGGGATCGTGGCCGCCGCCATCGCCTCGGCCGGCCCGGTGGAGACGGCCTTCGGTGCGTCCTTCGCCATCGATCCGCTCACGGCCACCAGCAGGATCGTCATCCTGGGCGGCACCCTGCTCGTCCTCGCGCTCGCCATGCCGCGCCGGTACGGCGACCCGCGCGAGACCGAGTTCTACGTCCTCCTCCAGCTCGCCGCCGTGGGCGCGCTCGTCCTGGCCGGAGCCCAGGACCTGCTGCTCCTCGCCGCCGGCTACCTGCTGGCCGGCGTGCCCGGCTACGCGCTCGCCGGGTTCCGCAAGGACGGCCCCGGCACCGAGGCGGCCTTGAAGTACTACGTCGTCGGCGCGCTCCTCGGTGTCCTGATGCTCGCGGGCATCACCGTGCTGCTCGCCGCGGGCCGGGCGACGGCCTACCCCGTGCTCCGCTCCGAGCTCGCCCTGGCGCCGGCCGGACTGGTCGCGGTCGGCACGCTCGCCCTGCTCGCCGGTGTCCTGTTCAAGGCCGGAGGCGTGCCCGGCCACTTCTGGGTGCCGGACGCCGTCCAGGGCAGCTCGGCCCCGGTGGCCGCCTTCCTCACCACCATCCCGAAGATCGGCGCCCTGGCGGCCCTCTACCGGCTCGGCGTGGTGCCGCTGGCGGACGCCGACCTGCCCTGGGCCGGCCTGGTGGCGGTGCTCTCGGTCGCCTCCATGACCCTGGGCAACCTGGCGGCCTTCTTCCAACAGGACGTCAAACGGCTGCTCGCGTACTCCACCATCAGCCAGGTCGGCTATCTCCTGCTCCCCGTGGCCGTCGCCGGACGCACGGACCTCGACCAGGAGGCGCTGCTGTACTACCTGGCCGGGTACGCGCTGACCAACCTCGGGGCCTTCGCTGTCGTCTGTGCACTCCCCGGAGCGCACACCATCGACGACTACCGGGGCCTGGCACGGGCGCACCCAGCCCTGCTGGCCTCGCTCGTCGTCTGCCTGCTGGGCCTGGTGGGCACGCCCCCGACCGCCGTGTTCCTCGGCAAACTGGAAGCCTTCAGCGCGGCCTTCGACGGCGACTACGCCTGGCTGGCCGTCGTCGCGGCGGTCAACACCGTGGCCTCCCTCTTCTACTACCTGCGCTGGATCGCCCCGGCGTTCCTCACACGCGGACCCGCGGGTGACTCCCGTACGACGTCACGGACGGCCGCTGTGATCGCCTACGGTGCGGCGGCCGGATCCGTCGTTCTGGGACTGCTCGGAGGGACCGTCCTCGACGCACTGGGCGGTCCGCTCGCGCCCTGACCGCCTGCACAGAAGCGATCGGCCTGGACGCTGCTCGGAGGCGCTAAGCCCTGTCTGGCCGATCATGTGAGTCGGGTCGTCCTTCCGCGGCGCCGAGGACCCGGAGGACGGTCGTGCGGAGCGCGGTCTCGGCCTCGGTGGTCGTCATGCGGCCGGAACCGACCTCGTCTCCCGCCGCATGTCCCAGGGCGACCGTCATGGCCACCAGCCAGCGCGGAGGCAGCCCCGGTGCGAACTCACCTGCCCGCTGACCCCGTTCGACGAGACGGGCCAGCCGCTCGGTGACAGGCTCGTGGCGTGCCCGCTCCCCGCCCCCCGGCATGCCGGTCGGAGCCGCTTGGAGCAGCGGCGCGTTGTCCTCGAACGACCGCCAGGAGGCGTCGAGAAACCTCAGAAGCGCGGCTCTGGCCGGTCCTTCATCGAGTGCGGCGGCGTCCATCGCGGCGACGGCGTCCTCGCTGATTCGGTCGACGGCGGCCACGAGGAGTACGTCGCGCGACGAGAAATGGGCGTAGACCGTCTGCCGAGTCACCCCCGCCGCCGCGGCGATGGCCTCCATGCCCGCATCCGGGCGCTGTCGCAACAGGCGGACCGCCGCGTCGAGGATGGCGGCTCTGCTGCGCTCGGCATCGGCGCGGCGCCGACGGCGTGGTTCTCCCGAGGAAGTCATCTCTTACAGCCTTGTCTAAGTTATCGAGAAGCTTATACCTTACAAGCCTGTCAAAGATTGTGATCGGACTGTGGCCTCTCCGTCCTGCCCTTCCCCGCCCCCGCCGTCCTGACCAGATCGGAGCGTCATGGAGCCCTTCGCCAACACCGCGCCTGAGCGGTTCATCTCGGACTTCTTCACCTCTCTCACCGAGTCCACGGTCCGGGGGGACACACCGGAATCGGTGATGGCCCGCCACTTCACGCCGGACATGGTTCAGATCAGCGACGGGATCCGACTCGAACACAACCGGCTCCTCGCCCATCTGCGACCGGTGCGCAAGAACGTGGTCGGCTGGCGGTTCGAGGTGCACGAAGCCATCGCGGACGGTAACCGGATCGCCGCCAGGCTCACGATCCACGCGCGGATGCGCAAGGGCGGCGCCACCGCAACCGAGGTGCACCTCCTCGGGGAGTTCACCGACGACGGACGCATGCGCCGGGCCCACCAGCTCACCCGAGCCCTCACCCCGGCACCGGCCGATGCGGGCGGGCAAGCCTGATGCCCGCCCGACCCGAACTCGCCCCTCCGTGCACCCGTCCACCACAGCCCACGCGGGTCCGGCTCATTCAGGGACTCTCCCTGCTGTCCACCGGTCTGCTCGCCGGCGCGTTCGGCTACGGCGCCGCCAACCTCGTCCCCACGTTCAACTCCGTGCCCATCGGAATGCGGCTCGATTTCCACACCGAGTTGATGAGGGTGAACGGGATCACCGTGCAGGGCGCGATGGCGGTCTCGCAGTTCCCTCACCCTTGCCGTGCTGACCCGCGCCCGGGCCCGCGCCCTCGCAGGTGTGGCGTGCACCCTGACCCTGGCGTCTTTCCTGATCACCCGGTTCGGGAACGTCCCGATCAACGGCCGTATCAAGCAGTGGGCAGCCACCGCTCCGCCGGCCGACCATGCGGAGATCCTGCGCCGCTGGGAGCTGTTCAACAACGCCCGCACGCTCACCGCCGTCGCCGCCTTCGTGATCCTTGTCGTCCTCGCCCTCGGGCCGACTGCCTCCGGCCGGCGACGGGTCTGAGAACGGGCGATGGCGGTGCCGAGGCAGGCGTCGCCACGTTGTCGTACTGGGCGGCCTCCGCCCGGTCCTGCCGCGCAGTGCCAAGCGACTTAGTAGTATCCCCGGTAGGTCGAGTACGGAGGGCAGGCTTGAGCATGAGCGGGCGGCTGCGCGCAGGTGGGGCCTTCGGGTACCTCCTGCTGGTCGTCATGCTCACCTTGGGCGTGTTCGCCATGCACACGATGGGCCACCCAGAAGGTTCCTCCGGGCACGGCATGAGCGGCGCGATCCCTGCTGCCGCAGGTGCGCACCAGGACGGCATGGCCCAGAAGGGCGCAGCCTCTGAGCCCTCGGCCGAGCCGCAGGTGGCGGCCGAGCACGGGACAGCGGCATCGGCCGCCAAGTCGCCGGTGCACGAACTCCCGGGCGGCATGGACCCGATGTCCGTGTGCTTGGCGGTTCTCACCGCGGGGCTGCTCGGGCTGTTTCTCCATGCGCTGGTGGTCCGCCGGCAAGAGCGGCTGACTGCCCTTCTCGCTCGATCGATGGCCTTGGCGCGCCCCGTAACTCCGCCGCCGAGACCGCTCCTCTCCGAGTTGTCAGTTCTGCGGATATAGGCCGAACCGTCGCGCGGCCCATTCAGCGCTGCCCGCGCAGACGCGTACTCCGCACAGACAGAACCGACGACAAGAGGTATTCCGCACATGACTGCCTACAAGCACGCCCTCAACCGCCGCCTGAGCCGCCGTCTCGCGGTGGTGGGCGCCGTCACAGCGGGCGGGCTGCTGCTCGCCGCCTGCGGTGGGAACGACATGGAGGGCATGGACCACGGGAGCGGCAACTCCGCCTCCGCCTCCGCCTCGCCCACCCGGGCGACGGGTGAGAACCCGGCGCCCGGCGCGTCCAACGACGCGGACGTCATGTTCGCGCAGATGATGATCCCGCACCACGAGCAGGCGCTGGAGATGTCCGAGCTCGCGGACGGCCGCGCCTCCGACGCGGAGATCAAGACCCTGGCCGCGGAGATCGAAAAGGCCCAGGACCCCGAGATCCAGACCATGAAGTCCTGGCTGAAGGGCTGGGGCAAGCCGGTGTCCGCCGGGGAGAGCATGCCCGGCATGGATCACGGGTCCGGCGGCATGGACCACGGGTCCGGGATGTCGGGAATGATGTCCGACGCGGACATGAAGAAGCTCGAGGCTGCCAAGGGCACCGAGTTCGACCGGATGTTCGCGGAGATGATGATCGAGCACCACAAGGGCGCGATCACCATGGCGGAGGACGAGCAGAAGAACGGCCGCAACGCCACGGCCAAGAAGCTCGCCGCCGACGTCGTGAAGACCCAGTCCGCCGAGGTCGAGAAGTTCGAGAAGATCCTCGACCGGCTCTGATCCGCATCACCCACTGACCGCTCAGGGCTCCGAGGGGCGCACCCGAGGAGCCCGGGCGGTCACCTCCCCGTGCCGGCAGGACCGTGATCGGCGGTCGCCGCTCCAGTGCACCAGTACGCCCCCGAGGAATCATGAACAAGCGCCCTGCCACCGTGGCAGTCACTGCCCTGGCTCTCGCCCTCACACTGGCCGCATGCTCCGGCAACGGAGACAGCGCGGACTCGAACGGCTCGTCCGCTGCCCCCGGGACGACCGTGAGCCACATCCACGGTCTCGGTCTCGACCCCGCCGACCAGCACCTCTACGTCGCCACCCACGAAGGCGTCTACACCCCCGACGCCAAGGGAGAGCCTCAGCTGGTGGGCGACAGCAAGGACGACTTCATGGGCTTCACCGTGGCCGGCGACAAGACGTTCTACGCCAGCGGCCACCCGACCTCCGGCGGCAACAAGGGGCTCATCAGGAGCACCGACGCGGGCGAGACCTGGGAAGCACTGTCCCTGTCCGGCGAGTCCGACTTCCACGCCCTGGAATCCGCCCACGGCACCGTCTACGGCTACGACTCCACCAACGGCCTGGTGCGCACGACCAAGGACGGCGTCTCCTGGAGGGAGGGGGCCCGGCTGGAAGCTCTGGACATAGCGGTCAGCCCCACCGACCCCCGCGTCGTCCTGGCCACCACCGCCGAAGGAGTCGCCCGCAGCAGCGACGGCGGAAAGACCTTCGCCCCGGGCAAGGAGCCGGTGATGGCTTTCCTCTCCTGGACCGCGAAGGACGGCCTCTACGGCATCGACACCTCCGGCGGCCTCAACCGCAGCACGGACGGCGGCACCACATGGAAGAAGGTCTCCACCGTGCCGGGCGGCCGGCCACAGGCACTCACCGCCGTCGGCGCCGAGCATGTCCTTGCCGCCACTCAAGCCGGGGTGTTCGAGTCGAAGGACGGCGGCAGGACGTTCAAGAAGCGCCTCGCGGTCACGTCGACCGGCGGTCACTGATCCGCGACGAGCCGTCAGGCGGCCATCATGACGAGCATGGCGCACATCGTGCCGCCCATGCCGATGTGGGCCAGCAGCGCCGCGCTCGGTGACGTACCCGGCGGGCGACGGCGGCTCCGTTGGCCCGCTGCCGCGTGGGCCCGGCGCTTGTCGCCTCCCGGCCGTGCCCTGTCCCAGACGGAGATGGCCAAGGACGCGGCGAACACCACGATCGCGTCGGGCAGGGCGAGGAGCCGCCGCGCCCAGCGGCCCTTGCCCACGGCGCGGCCCGCACCCGCCGGCCGGTCGGTGCCACGGAGCCGTGCCCACACGGCCGCGACGATCGAGAGCAGGAAGTACACGGCGAGGGCGAGCAGGACGGCACGCCACACAGCAGCGGAGTCTCCCGACGCGGAGCTGTGGGCGGCGCCGGCCGTCATGTCGTGACCGGCCATCCCCGAGGAGTGGTCCATGCCCTGCATCCCGGCCATGCCCGCCGTCCCCGCGGTGTCGGACGCGTGCCCGTGCCCATGAGCCATGCCGGCCATCGAGTGCCCGCCCAACGCGAGGACCGGCGCGGAGTCGGAACCCGGCATGGCGAGCGTCATGATCACCATGGCGGCGCTGCCGATGATGTGATGCGCCCAGCGGCGGCCGTGTCGCCAGCCGTGCAGCCGAACATGGCGTACGGACAGGGCCACGCCACCCAGGCCGACGGCGCTGAACACCGTCACCCACCACAGGCTGTGGTCCCCGAAGCCGACCGCCGTCATGGGCAGGAACATCGCGGCCATGCCGCCGGCCATGACGAGATCGCCTCCGGCCGCGAACCGGGCCTCTCCGCTGCCGGCGGCGGCCAGCCGCGCCGTGCTCACGACGGCCACGAATGCGGCGACCGCCGCCAGCGTCCAGTTCAGGGCCGGACTTCCCATTGCTGCCCTCCGCCTCGACCATCGTCGCCGGCGCCCTGTGTCGCGGGCCCGTCGACTTCCGTCGTCCCCTGGCTGTCATCTACGGATGTCCTTAGTACGTAGGGGTTCCAAGAGGTGTTCAGCTGAGGCTGTGAGAGCGCGTGAGACGACGGAGCCCCGCGGTGTGCTCTGGTCAGGCGTGTACCAGGCGTTCGGCGCGGGTGAAGTAGTGGGCGCCGGTCTCGTGGTTGTCCAAGTGCTGGTAGAAGCCGCTCATGCCACGAAACACGTAGACCGCCTCCTCCGCATCCGGCGAGGTGAGGTCCCCGGCCGCGATCCGGTCGAGCAGCTCTGCCATCGGGTAGGAGAAGGAGACCTCCTCGCTGATGTACTCGCCGTCGGCCTCGGTCCAGCCGTCGGGCCGCTCGGTGCCTGGGGGCTGGTAGACGGGACGGCTCCAGCGTTCGAAGGCGTACATCTGCGTTCCCGCGTCCCTCCAGTCCTCCGGGAACCTCGGCACGATCGACTGCGACCACCACCGCTCGATCTCCGGTCCAGCAGAGGGTCGCTGTACAGCATGCGATGACCGGAGGCGACGGCCGGTGATTCGGCGATGACCGGGAAGCTGTCGCGGAAGGCGGCGACCGAGGGATGGTCCGACGCGTCGATCCAGTCCAGCAGACTGTGGATGACCTGCGACTGGGTCATCCCGGCGAGCCGCCGTGCCGGGTGCCACAGCCGCTTGAAGTACTGGTTCTCCCCGAGGATCCGCGCCAGGTACATGAAGCGCTGCATGCGGAGGTTCTCGTCGAAGGTGGAGGTACGGTTCGCGAGGACGTACTCGAAGTCGTCGGACTGCCCGCGGACGGTGACGAAGCCGTGGATGTCACGCTGTTCGCTGTAGTCGGTGTTCGGCAGGAGCAACAGCGGATAGACGGCGATCCTGGGAACCTTCTCCGCCAGCTTGTCGTAGCCCTGGAAGAAGGACTCGGTCGTTTCGCCGGGGGCGCCCCAGATGAGTTCGACGAACGCCTCCATCTCCTCCTCGGCCAGCCAGTCGGTGAGTTCCTCCCACTGGTTGAGCTTCATGTTGCGGCGCCGCATGTCGGTCAGCGCCTGATCGGAGAGCGTCTGCAGGGCCAAGGTGAACGAACTCTTGAATCCGCGTTCCTTGAGCGTACGAACGATGCGGTGGAATCGCTCTGACTTGTTCTTGGCCCAGTTGGCTTCCAGCGCGATGGGGAAGCCGTACTTCTCGTTCATGCGGAGGAGGTCCTCGGTGAACTCCTCGTCGGCCTGCAGCATGCCGAAGTTGGCGTCGCACAGGAAGACCGTGGGCACCTCGTGATAGCCGAACATGTCCAGTTCGGCGGCGAGCCGCTCACGTGAGAAGGAGCGCACGCGTTGACCGGTGGCGCCACCCCAGTAGCAGAAGGAGCACTTGTAGGGGCAACCGCGGTTCGTCTCCAGGAGAGCGAACTCATAGGGGAAATGCCCATCGCGGTCGAGGAGCGGTATCGCTCCGGTGAGGAACGGTGACGGAATGACGTCCAGATCGTCGATCCGCTCGCGCTCGCCGGTCGTGACACAACCACCGTCCTCCGGAGAGCGGAAGGACAGGCCGGCGATGTCGGCAAGGGGCGGTTCACGACGGTCGGCGAGGAGGGCGGCGGTCAGGTCCCGGAAGGTCAGCTCACCTTCACCGTTGACGACGACGTCGACGGACGGGCACTCGCGGAACACCTTCTGGCCCTGGTTGCTGACATGGTTACCGCCGAAGACGGTCACGCCGTCCGGCTTGAGCTGTTTGTGGAGTTCGGCGAGGCAGGCGAAGTTGCGGTAGTTCCAGCCGAGCACGGAGAAGGCGAGGACATCGGGTATGTCGCCGTCACCGAAGATCATGCGAGCCATCTGCGTGATGGACCAGCCGCCGCGCAGGTTGTGGATGCGTACATCGGTCTCGGGCCCGAGGTCCGGGTCGGCGTCCAGTACCGCCTTCATGTAGCCGGCAGCCAGTGGCATGGAGTCGATGGGCAGATCCCAGGCGCTCTGCTGTACTAAGCCGATCTTGAGCATGACGCGATTCCCTTCGAGTGCGGGGCAGGGAGAGCCGGCCGCGACGCTTACAGGGGCGAGCGCGGCCGCGTAGAAGGACGAATCATGAGCGGAGGAGTTCACCCAGGAAGAGGGCGGCGAAAACGAGCATGAGAGTGCCGGATCCACGGTCGATCCACACCCGCCGCTGAGGCGTCAGCCAGCGTCTCAGCGTCGAAGCGCCGAGAGCGAGGAGGGTGAACCAGAGCCAGGAGGCACTGACCGTCCCCGCGGCGAAGATCGGGCGGTGATCCGGAGCCTGGGCAGCGATGGCCACACCGAGGATGCCGACCACGTCCAGGACAGCGTGGGGGTTGAAGACGGTGACCGAGGTGCATTGCGCAACGACACGGCGCCAACGCATCTCGGGCGGTGTGGACTGGTCGAAGTCCTCTGGACGCGACCGGAACGACTTCACCGCCAGGTACGTCAGGAACACCACGCCGGCGGCCAGGAGGAAGGACTTGATCCCGGGGACGCGGTTGAGCACCGCTGAGGTCCCGGCACCGCCAAGAGAGATGAGGACGGTGTCGCAGACCCCGGCGGCCACGACCGCCACGAACACCCGTGGTACGCCGAAGGTGAAGCCCTGGTTGATGAGGAAGATGTTCTGCGGCCCGATGGGCGTGATCATGGCGAGGCCGAGTAGCATCCCGGCGAAGTAGGCATCCACGGATCAGCGCGTCGGCACCCAGGTCACCGTCGTTTCCTGTGCCGGGTCGAAGGTGTGGAGCGTGACGGACGAGGCATGAGGAGCCACGCGGTCCGCGAGCTCCCGTTGGGCCTCTTCCAGTACGTCCGGGGCGATCACGGGCGAAATCCCTTCCAGAAACAGCACGGCATCGACAGTGTTCTCCGTGACCTTGGTGTTGTCGGCGTCCCGGTGATTCCAATGGCGCGTCAGCACCTGATGGCCATCGGCGTACACGATCTCGCCGGGCACGGGCCTCTCGCGTTCCTCGGGCTGCCCGAGAGGAATGTGCTCATCACCCGGCCGCGCTTGCCGCAGGGTGAAGCCAAATCGGATGTGATTCAGGTCGTAGCCGCCGGTGGGCAGCGTGTAACGCAATGAGACGAGGTTGCAGGTGTCGACGAGAGGTGAAATCCGCGGCAGCCTTCCGGACTTGGCCAGTCGCCGCCCCAGCGCATCGACGCTCGGCCGCATCCGCCGCGGGTTGGTCCCGAAACTGCGGAGCAGGTCGTGCCAGGCGGCAATGGCCGGATGGTCCTCACCGGGCATCTGCCGTCGACCGGCTCTCACCTCGGCTTCCAGCTCGGTCAGTTCCGATTCCGTCTCCGGCCACGATCCGGAGTTGTCCAGGCCGAGGGCCACGACGACGGCGGTGTGGCACTCCGGGTAGCGGGCAGCAACCTCCGGTGCGATCGAGAGGCGCAAACAGCGTTCGGTTCTCGCGAACTGACTCGTGACAGCGTCAGGCATGGGGGGAGATTTTCCTAGTCTTCCTGCGGTACCGGTGCGTAGGTGGGGCCTGCGCCGTTGAAGGCCGGCACGGGTGGCTTCGTGCCCTGACAACGCGTGAAAGCAGCCGTTGTCACGTCAGCGCCTGCACATCAGGCGTGGCTCACAGCGCACGTCCTCGTGGGACATGGCCAAGGGACTGCCGCCGCCCTTTTGGGGCGTCACGTATGCGAAGCGTGTCCAGGACATCAAGTCCAGCCCGGAGCTCGCCCCGCATGCAATCGGTGGCCTCAAGGATGGCGTGTTCCTTGTGTGGTGTGGCTGAACTGATGCGCGACCAGTGCCAAGGAGGACGCGAGTTGGCCTCGACCTCCGAGATGATCCGGATGGCGGTGGCGGGCACCTTGGCTAACCTGCACGCGTGACCACCGACCTGACCCTCCTGCCGCGTGTCGCCCATCGCGGACAGGAGATCACCGCCCCCCGGCTCCGCGGCCTCCTCGCGCTGCTCGCCGGCGACTTGCGCACGGGCTGCAGCACCGAGCGCCTGGTGGCGGGGTTGTGGCCGGACGAGTTGCCGGAGCGGCCGGCGAAAGCGGTGCAGGTCCTCGTGTCCAGGGCGCGGGCGCAGCTGGGCGCCGATGCCATCGCCGGCACGCCGGCCGGATACCGGCTCACCCTCGCCGAGGACCAGGTCGACAGCTCCGCGTTGCTGCTGCACGCCGCTGCCGGCGCGGAACGGGCCAGGGCCGGGGACCACGCGGGATCGCTGGCCGCGGCCGAGGCCGGGCTCGCACTGTGGGAGGGCACTCCTGACGAGGCGTACGACACCGACGACCCTGTAGCCGCCCTGCGCACCGAGCGCGCCCCCGTCCGCGGCATTCTCCTACGCGCGCGGGCGCTCGCGCTCGCCCGCCTCGGACGGCACGCGGAGGCGGCCGGGCCGCTGGCCGTGGCCGCTGCGGAGCATCCGCGCGACGAGGAGGTGCTCGTCGAGCTGCTGCGCTGCGAGGCGGCGACGGCGGGTCCGTCCACCGCGCTGATGCGGTACGAGGCCTACCGCCGGGAACTCCGCGACGAGTTGGGCACGGATCCAGGCGCCGCGCTCAAGGCCGTACAGCGGGAACTGCTGCGCGGCGAGGCACCTGTGGTCCGGCACGGCGTGCCGCACGAGCCGAACCCGCTCCTCGGCCGGGACGAGGACATCGCGGCGGTGCAGCGGCTGCTGAGCGCCTCCCGCGCCGTCAACGTCGTCGGCCCCGGCGGCCTCGGCAAGACCCGGCTCGCCCACGCCGTCAGCCGCCGGGCCGAGCAACGCGTGGTGTACTTCGTGCCGCTCGCCGGCGTCACGGTGGACGAGGACGTGGCCGCGGAGGTGGCCTCCGCGCTCGGCGCGGGCGAGAGGCGGCCCGGCGTCGTGAGCGGCCACGCCTCGGCCGACCCGGTGTCCGGCATCCTCGGCGTGCTCGGCTCCGGGCCCGCTCTGCTGGTCCTCGACAACTGCGAGCAGGTCATCCGGGGCGCCGCCGACCTCGTACAGGCCCTGCTCTCGTCCTCCGAGGACCTGCGGGTGCTGGCCACCAGCCGGGCCCCGTTGGGCCTCACGTCGGAAGCGGTGTACGCGCTGCCGGAACTCCGTCCGGACACCTCGGCCGAGCTGTTCACGCAGCGGGCCCGGGCAGCCCGGCCCGGCGTGGAACTGCCGCCGGACGAAGTGTCCGAGCTGTGCCGCCACCTCGACGGGCTGCCGCTCGCCGTGGAGTTGGCCGCGGCGCGGGTGCGGGTCATGTCGGTGCCGGAGATCGCCCGCCGCCTCGGCGACCGGTTCGCGCTGCTGCGCGGCGGGGCACGGGACGTTCCGGAGCGCCACCGCACACTGCACGCGGTCGTGGGGTGGAGCTGGAACCTGCTCGACGACGAGGCCAGGGCGGCGATGCGCATGCTGTCCGTCTTCCCCGGTGGCTTCTCGGGCGAGGCGGCGGAGCGGGTGCTGGGCGAGGAGGCGCTGTTCCTGCTGGAGCAGCTGGCCGATCAGTCGCTGCTCACCGTCGGCGACACCCCGGCCGGCGCGCGGTTCAGGATGCTGGAGACCGTGCGGGAGTTCAGCGCGGCCCGGCGTGCCGAGGCGGGCGAGGAAGAGGAGGCCGTCAGCCGGTTCCTCGCCTGGGCGCGGGACTTCGGGGTCGCGTACCACGACTGGCTCTTCCGCTCCGAACCGCTGACCGCCTGGGAGCGGGTCAGGGCCGAGCAGGACAACCTCGTGCTGGCCCTGCGGCACGCCTTGGCCCGTACGGACGGCCCCACCACGGCCGCCCTCACCGCCGTCCTCGCCGCCCTGTGGTCCACCGGCTCCAACTACCCCCGCCTCACCGCCCTCGCCGCGGACACCGGCCGGCCGCTGTCGCACTACCATCCCGAGCCCGAACACGTCGAAGTCGCCCGCGCAGCCGCGGTGTTGTGCACGGCGAGTCTGTTCATGGGCTACGGCCCGCACGTCGTACGCCAGCTCGTCACGCTCCGTCGGCTGCCCCCGGCCCCACCGGACACGCTGCTGCGGGCCGTCGCGGTGGTGCTGGGCGCGATCCCGGAGATGCTGCCGCCCGACTACGAAGTGCTGCACCGGCTCTGCGAGAGCGAGCAGCCGCTGCTCGCCGGCATCGCGGAGTGCGTCGCCACCTACGTCTGGGAGTCGGAGCACGACATCGACCGTGCGCGCGCCTCGGCTCGGCGGATCATCGCCGCACTGACGCCGGTCGACAACCCGTTCCTCCAGGTCATGGGCCACGCCCGGCTGAGCGAGCTGTGCTTGCAGACGGAGCGGGGCGAGGAGGCGTACGGGCACCTCAGGGCGGCGCTCCGGGCGCTGCCTCGGCTCGGCGACGAGCACGACCTCATCGGCGTCCGCTGGGGCCTCGTCCTCGCCTGCCTGCAGCGCGGCGACCCCGACGAGGCCGAGTACTGGCTGCGGCAGGCACAGGGCGCCAACACCACGCAGCAGGAGGACTACAGCATGGACCTCCTCGGACGCGCCGAGATCGCGCTCGCGCGCGGACTGACGGAGGTCGGGCTCGGCTTGTGGCGCAGTGCCGTGCAGCCGCTGGCCGCAGCCGACTCGATGCCCGGCGGCGACCCCTTCTTCGACCGGTGGGTGCTGCAGACCCTGGCGGTGGCGGTGACGGCGCACGCGCACGCCGGCCGTCTCGAACTGGTCCCGGAGCCGGTCGACCGGCTGCGGAGGGGGCTGCGGACCCTGCTCTCCGGTCCGACCGGCTCTCCCATGGAACTCCCCGTGATCGGGACAGTGCTGCACGCCCTCGGTATGGCGGGGCTCGCCTCCGGCGACGCCGGTGCCGTACGGATGATCGCGCTGGCCGAACGGCTGCGGGTGCTGCGCGATTTCCAGCCGACGATGTCGGCGGACCGCGCCCGGAAGGCGGCCCAGGACGCCGACCGGGCGGCCTACGCCGACGCGGTGTCGGAGTACGCCGCCCTGGGGCGGGACGAGTTGCGGGAGGCGGCCCGCGCTGTCATGCCGGTTACTTCGGGTCGCGGTTGAACAGCGACGTCGACCAGCGGTAGCCGAGTGCGGTCAGGCCGACACACCAGGCGATCGCGATCCACCCGTTGTTGCCGATCTCGGTGCCGAGCAGCAGGCCGCGCAGGGTCTCGATGGCCGGCGTGAACGGCTGGTACTCGGCGATCGGCTGGAACCAGCCCGGGATCGCGTCGATGGGGACGAAGGCGCTCGAGATGAGCGGGAGGAGGATCAGCGGCGTCGCCATGTTGCTGGCCGCCTCGGGGTTCGGGCTGGCCATGCCCATCCCGACCGCGATCCAGGTGAGCGCCAGGGTGAACAGCGCGATCAGTCCGAACGCCGCCAGCCACTCCAGGGCCGTGGCGTCCCTGGACCTGAAGCCGATGGCCACGGCGATGGCACCGACGAGGACCAGACTGGCGAGCACCTGCAGCACGCTGCCGACGACGTGCCCGACGAGCACGGATCCGCGGTAGACCGCCATCGTACGGAAGCGGGCGATGAGGCCCTCGGTCATGTCCATGGAGACGGAGATCGCGGCCCCGATCACGGTGGAGCCGATGGTCATGATCAGCAGACCCGGGACGAGATAGGCGATGTAGTCGGAGCGGTCCGCGCCGCCGCCACCGATGCCCGCGCTCATCACGCCTCCGAAGACGTAGACGAAGAGCAACAGCAGCATGATCGGCGTGAGCAGCAGGTTCAGGGTCATGGACGGGTAGCGCCGTGCGTGCAGCAGGTTGCGGCGCAGCATGGTGTTCGAGTCGCGTACGGCGAGGGAGAGGGCACTCATCGGACGTTCTCCTTGGACTGGTTGGGGACCTTGGTGCCGCCGGTCAGGGCGAAGAACACGTCGTCGAGGTCGGGGGTGTGCACGGTCAGCTGGTCCGCCTCGACGCCGGCCGAGTCCAGCCAGTCGAGGATGGCCCGCAGCTCGCGCTGGCTGCCGTCGCTGGGGATCTGCAGCGACAGCGCCTCGTCGTCCCCGGTGGCCTCGCGCAGGGCGACGGCGGCGGACCGGTACGCGGCCGGGTCGGTGAACCGCAGCCGCACATGCCCGCCCGGAACGATCCGCTTCAGCTCGTCGGCGGTTCCCTCGGCGGCGAGCTTGCCGTCGCTCAGCACCGCGATGCGGTCGGCGAGCTCGTCGGCCTCTTCCAGATACTGGGTGGTGAGGAAGACGGTGACGCCGCCGGAGACCAACTCGCGGATGATCTGCCACATGTTGTGCCGGGAGCGCGGGTCGAGGCCCGTGGTCGGCTCGTCTAGGAAGATGATCCGCGGATCGCCGACCAGCGTCATGGCGATGTCGAGGCGGCGCTTCATGCCGCCCGAGTACGTGGAGACCGGCTTCTTCGCGGCCTCCACGAGGTCGAAGCGCTCCAGCAGTTCGGCGGTGGTACGGCGGCCCTCGCCGCGGGAGAGGTGGTGCAGGTCCGCCATGAGGAGCATGTTCTCCTCGCCGGTGATCAGGCCGTCGACGGCGGAGAACTGCCCGGTGACTCCGATCGCGGCCCGCACCGCCTGCGGCGCGGTGGCCAGGTCGTGGCCGCCGACGTGCAGTTCGCCGGCGTCGGCGGTGATGAGAGTGGAGAGGATCTTGACAGCGGTGGTCTTGCCGGCGCCGTTCGGGCCGAGGAGGGAGAAGACGGTGCCGGTCGGCACCGCCAGGTCGATGCCGTCGAGGACCGTCTTGTCTCCGTACGCCTTGCACAGCCCCTTGGCCGCGATGGCAAGTGAGCGGGATGTCGGTGTCGTCATGCCGCAGAGGTTGCGGCAGGGCGCATTCAGCGCGGTTTCAGGGTGCTTTCAGTGCCTGAAACCGGCGTCAGGCGTGGGAGAGGGCGAAGGAGACGAGGAAGCCGCTGACGGTGATCAGTCCAATGGCCAGGTGGGCGTCGTCGAACGCCTCGGGGATCATCGTGTCGGCGATCATGGCGAGGATCGCCCCGGCCGCCACTGCGGTCACCGCGGCGATCACGGTGGGGGAGAAGGAACCGACCACCGTGTAACCGAGGACGGCCGACACCGTGCCGGCCGCGGCGATCGCCGCCCAGACGCCGAAGACGTACCCCTTGGTTCGGCCGGCCTTCTTCATCCCCGCCGAACTGGACAGTCCCTCGGGAACGTTGCTGATGAACACCGCGGCCACGGTCACGAGGCTGACCGCGCCGCCGTCGAGCAGGCTGACGCCGATGACTGCGGACTCCGGCACACCGTCGAGCAGGGCGCCGAGCGCGAGCGCCGTCCCGGATCCGCCCTGCTCGGTCTCCGACGGCTGCGCCTCCGCCTGATCGCGACCGGAGCGCTTGCGGTGGCGCGCACCCCGGCGGGCCAGCCACACGTTGCCCCCGGTGTAGGCCAAGGCACCGACGAGGGTGCCGACGGCAGCGGGAGCAAGCCCCGCCTGCTCGTACGCCTCCCCGACCAGCTCGAAGGACACCGCTGAGAGCAGCACTCCGGCCCCGAAGGCCATCACGATCGCGATCACCTTCTGCGGCACCCGCAGCCCGTACCCCAGCGCGGCACCGAGCAGCAGCGCCGAGCCCGCCACCAGCCCCCACAGTCCAGCCTGTACCACTTCAGCCATGCCGACGCGTCTACCCGTTCCGCTGCTGTTCTCGCTGCAGTGGGACGACGAAGGGAACTGGTGACCTGCCGGGCCTGAAGGCACGGGCCATGGCAGGGCGTCGTTCAGGCGTCGTAAGTGTGGAAGCCCCGGCCGCTCTTGCGGCCGAGGTGGCCTGCGGCGACCATGCGGCGCAGGAGGGCGGGCGGTGCGTACAGCGGCTCCTTGAACTCCTCGTACATCGACTCGGCCACGGCCTGGGCGGTGTCGAGGCCGATGAGGTCGAGGAGGCGCAACGGCCCCATGGGATGGGCGCATCCGAGTTCCATGCCCCGGTCGATGTCCTCCGGCCGAGCGGAGCCCGACTCCACCATCCGTACCGCGCTGAGCAGGTAGGGCACGAGGAGGGCGTTGACGACGAAGCCGGAGCGGTCGGGCGCCTGGATGGCCTGTTTGCCCAGCTGCTCGGCGAAGCCGCGGGTGCGCCGCACGGTGTCCGCGCTGGTGGTGAGGGCGGGAATGAGCTCCACCAGCTGCTGCACGGGCACGGGGTTGAAGAAATGCATGCCGATGACCTGCGCGGGCCGCTCGGTGACGACGGCGAGATCGACGATGGGGATCGATGAGGTGTTGGTGGCCAGGACCGCCGTGGGGTCTTCGACCGCCTTGTCCAGGGTGCGCAGGACATCCGTCTTGATGTCGCGGTTCTCGGCAACCGCCTCGACGACGAACTGGCGGTCGGCCAGGTCGCTGAGGTCGTGGGTGAAGGAAAGCCTCGCGAGGGCCTGGTCCCGCTGCTCCTCGCTGAGCTTGCCGCGCCGTACGCCTCGGTCGAGCGAGGCGGTGAGCCGGCGGCGGCCTGCCTCCAGCGCGTCCGGCGTGGCCTCGGCGACTCGGACGTCGATGCCGCTGCGGGCCGCGACTTCTGCGATGCCGGAGCCCATGAGGCCGCAACCGACAACGCCGAGACGGGTGACGGGATCCATCTGAGGTCCTATCTGCTGAGTAGCTGCGGGTTGGTTTCCGCGGCTACGGGGCTGGGTCAGACGTTGCGGCGGTACTGGCCGCCCACCTCGAAGAAGGCCTCGGTGATCTGCTGGAGCGAGCAGACCCGGGTGGCGTCCATGAGGACGGCGAAGACGTTGTCGCCGCTCGTCGCCGCGTTCTTGAGAGCGGCCAGGGCGTCGTGGGCCCGGTCGCGGTGGCCGGCGTGGAAGTCCCGCACGCGCTCCAGCTGGGACTGCTTCTCCTCCTCGGTGGCCCGGGCGAGTTCCAGCTCCTGAGGCCGGCTGTCGCCCCCGGGGCGGAGGAAGGTGTTGACGCCGATGATGGGCAGGGTGCCGTCGTGCTTGCGCTGCTCGTACAGCATCGACTCGTCCTGGATGCGGCCCCGCTGGTAGCCGGTCTCCATCGCGCCCAGTACGCCGCCGCGCTCGCTGATCCGCTCGAACTCCTGGAGGACGGCCTCCTCCACCAGGTCCGTGAGTTCGTCGATGATGAACGACCCCTGGAGGGGGTTCTCGTTCATGGCCAGGCCCCACTCGCGGTTGATGACGAGCTGGATCGCCAGCGCCCGCCGCACCGACTCCTCGGACGGGGTGGTGACGGCCTCGTCGTAGGCGTTGGTGTGCAGCGAGTTCGCGTTGTCGTAGATGGCCGTGAGGGCCTGGAGGGTGGTGCGGATGTCGTTGAAGTCCATCTCCTGGGCGTGCAGGGAGCGTCCGGAGGTCTGGACGTGGTACTTCAGCTTCTGACTGCGTTCGCCCGCCCCGTACTTCTCCTTCATCGCGACGGCCCAGATGCGGCGGGCGACCCGGCCGAGGACGGAGTACTCGGGGTCCATGCCGTTGGAGAAGAAGAACGACAGGTTGGGGGCGAAGTCGTCGACGTGCATGCCCCGGGCGAGGTAGGCCTCGACGTAGGTGAAGCCGTTGGCGAGGGTGAAGGCGAGCTGGCTGATGGGGTTCGCGCCGGCTTCGGCGATGTGGTAGCCGGAGATGGACACGGAATAGAAGTTGCGGACCTTGTGGGCGATGAACCACTCCTGGATGTCGGCCATCATCCGCAGGGAGAACTCGGTGGAGAACAGGCAGGTGTTCTGGCCCTGGTCCTCCTTGAGGATGTCGGCCTGCACCGTGCCGCGTACGCTCGCGAGCGCGTGGGCCCGCAGCTCGGCCGCCTCCTCGGGCGACGGGTCACGGCCTTCGGCGGCTCGGAACCGGTCCGTCTGCTGGTCTATCGCGGTGTTCAGGAAGAACGCCAGGATCGTCGGCGCGGGTCCGTTGATGGTCATGGAGACCGAGGTCGTGGGTGCGGTCAGGTCGAAGCCGTCGTAGAGGGCCTTCATGTCCGCGAGCGTTGCCACCGACACCCCGGAGGTGCCGACCTTGCCGTAGATGTCGGGGCGTTCGTCCGGGTCGCGGCCGTAGAGCGTGACCGAGTCGAAGGCGGTGGACAGGCGGGTGGCCGGCTGGCCCTCGGAGAGCAGCTTGAAGCGCCGGTTCGTGCGGAACGGATCGCCCTCACCGGCGAACATCCGCGCCGGGTCCTCGCCGTCGCGCTTGAAGGGGAACACCCCGGCTGTGAAGGGGAAGTAGCCGGGCAGGTTCTCCCCGCGCCAGAACCGCACCAGCTCCCCGTGGTCGGTGAAGCGGGGCAGGGCGACGCGTGGGACCTTGTTGCCGGACAGGGACTCCCGGGTCAGCTTGGTGCGGATCTCCCTGTCCCGGACCTTCACCACCTGCTCGTCCCCGGCGTAGGAGGCGATGACGGCGGGCCAGTTCCCTATCTGCTCCGTGATCTGGTGCGGGAGCTGCCTGCGGGCGTCGTCGAGGAGCGACTGCACGTTCGCGGCGTCGGTGCCGGCCTCGACGAGCTCGTCCCTGACCGCCTCCAGGTGCTGCACTCTCCTGGCCGCCTCGGCCAGGCGCGTGGTCTCGGCGTGGTACGCGCGGACCGTGTCGGTGATCTCGGAGAGGTAGCGCACCCGGGCTGCGGGGACCACCTGCCGGATGCCGGAGGAGTGGCGTACCGCGACCGGTGCCAGCGCGCCCTCGGACAGCGGCAGGCCCTTCTCGGCCAGGCCCGTCTTCAGGTGCTGGTAGAGCGCGGTGACACCGTCGTCGTTGAACGTCGCCGCCGATGTGCCGTACACCGGCATGTCCTCGGGCCGCATGCCGAACGCCTCACGGTTGCGGACCAGTTGGCGGCCGACGTCGCGCAGCGCGTCCTGCGCGCCGCGCCGCTCGAACTTGTTGATCGCCACGACGTCGGCGAAGTCGAGCATGTCGATCTTCTCCAGCTGCGAGGCGGCACCGAATTCCGGTGTCATCACATACAGCGAGGTGTCGACGAACGGCACGATCGCCGCGTCGCCCTGGCCGATGCCCGGCGTCTCCACGATCACCAGGTCGAACCCGGCGGCCTTGACCACGTCGATGACGTCGGTCAGGTGCTCGGGCAGCTCGCGACTGCCACGGGTGGCCAGGCTGCGGAAGAAGACCCGGCTCCCGTCCAGGGAGTTCATGCGGATCCGGTCACCGAGCAGTGCCCCGCCGCCGCGGCGGCGGGTCGGGTCGACCGCGATCACGGCGATCCGCAGCTTGTCCTGCTGGTCGAGGCGGAAGCGACGTACCAGCTCGTCCGTCAGCGACGACTTGCCCGAGCCGCCCGTGCCGGTGATGCCGAGCACCGGCATGACCCGTGCCGCGGCGGCGGCCCGCAGCCGCTCCAGGAGATCCGGGGGCAGCTTGCCCAGTTCCGCGCCGGTGATGGCGCGGGCGATCGCGAACCGGTCACCGGCCAGCACGGCGGACGCGTCGGCCGGCTTGCCGTCCCAGAGGTCGAAGTCGCAGTCCTGGACCACCGAGTTGACCATCCCGGCCAGGCCCATCCGCTGCCCGTCCTCGGGCGAGAAGATGGTCACCCCGCTGCCGCGCAGCCGGGCTATCTCCTCGGGGACGATGACGCCGCCTCCGCCGCCCACCACACGGATGTGGTCGGCTCCCCGCTCGCGCAGCGACTCGACCAGGTACTCGAAGTACTCCACGTGCCCGCCCTGGTAGGACGAGACGGCGACTCCGTGGGCGTCCTCCTCCAGAGCGGCGTCCACGACCTCCCGCACCGACCGGTTGTGTCCCAGGTGGATCACCTCGGCGCCCTGGGACTGGAAGATGCGCCGCATGATGTTGATCGACGCGTCGTGCCCGTCGAACAGAGCCGAAGCCGTGACCAGGCGGACAGGGTGCACGGGCCGGTGCAGATCGCTCATGGGGGGGGCCTTCCCGGACAGGGCGGGGGTACTGCTGACAGAAGAGATACTAGGACGTCCTAGTAAATTGTTGGGAGTGATCGCCGTCACAGGTCGAGGACGAGGCGAGTCCCGCACGAGCGGGAGACGCAGATGAGCATGGTGTCGCCGGAGGCTCGCTCGTCCTCGGTCAGCAGCGAGTCGCGGTGGTCCGGCTTGCCGTCGAGTACGTCCGTCTCGCAGGTGCCGCACGTGCCTTCCCGGCAGGAGAAGTCGACCGCGACACCGGCCTGCTCCACGGTTTCGAGGATCGAGCGGTCCGCCGGCACGGTGAGGGTGAGCCCGGATCGTGCGAGCTGCACCTCGAAGGCCCCTGCCGGGCCGGTCTCGGCCGTCCGTACCGGGGCGAACCGTTCGACGCCCAGCGTGCCGGGAGGCCAGGCCCTGCAGTGTTCCTGCACCGCCTGGAGCAGGGGCTCGGGACCGCAGGCATGCACCAGCGTGCCTTCCTCGGGCACGCCCAGATGGGTCGCGAGGTCCAGCAGGCCGTACTCGTCCTGCGGACGGACGAGCACCCGGTCCCCGTGCGGGGCGAGGCGGTCCAGGAACGCCATGGAGGTCCGGGTGCGCCCGCCGTACAGCAGACGCCAGTCGGCCCCCGCGGCCTCGGCGGCCTCCACCATCGGGAGGATGGGCGTGATGCCGACGCCGCCGGCGATGAACAGGTGGCGTGCGGCGGGCCGCAGCGGAAAGTTGTTCCGCGGTCCGCGGACCCGCACGGCAGCGCCTTCGCGCAGGTGATCGTGGACGTACGCGGAGCCGCCGCGACCCTGCGGCTCGCGCAGCACGGCGATCTGCCATAGGTCGCGCGCGGCCGGGTCTCCGCACAGGGAGTACTGGCGGATCAGACCCCCCTCGTCACCGTTCAGAAGTACGTCGACGTGGGCGCCCGGCGTCCAGGCGGGAAGCATCCCGCCGTCGGGGCGGCGCAGGGTGAGGGAGACGACGCCGTCGGCGGCGAGGGTACGGGCCGCCACGACAAGGGTCGTGTCGACCGAGGTCAGCTGGACGTTCATGATGGTTCGGCTCCGGGTTCAGTCCTGGGTCGGCACGTGCAGCAACAGCGCGTCGCCCTGGCCGCCGCCCCCGCACAGGGCCGCCGCTCCGCTGCCGCCTCCGCGCCGCCGCAGTTCGGCCGCGAGAGTCAGTACCAGCCGGGCTCCGGTCATGCCGACCGGGTGCCCGAGCGCGATCGCTCCGCCGTTGACGTTCACCTTGTCGAGAGGGGTGTCCAACTCCCGTACGGAGGCCAGGGCCACTCCGGCGAACGCCTCGTTGATCTCGAACAGGTCCAGGTCGGCGGCCTTCAGTCGGCCGTCCCGGGACAGGGCGTCGCGGACCGCGCCGGCCGGCTGGACGAGCAGTGAGGGGTCGGGGCCCGCGACCGTGCCGTAGGCACCGATCTCGGCGAGTGGTGTCAGGCCCTCGAACCGGGCGCGTTCCGCGCTCATCACGACGACGGCCGCGGCGCCGTCGGAGAGCTGTGAGGAGTTGCCCGCGGTGATGGTGCCGGCGCCGGAGAAGGCCGGCCTCAGGCGTCCCAGGCTCTCGGCGGTGCTTCCCGGCCGTACGCCCTCGTCGGTGTCCACCACCGTCTCGCCCCGGCGTCCCGCCACGGTGACGGGGGCGATCTCCTCGGCCAATGCGCCCGACTCCTGGGCGTGGGCGGCCCGTTGATGGGACAGTGCGCTGTACTCGTCCTGCTCTTCGCGGGTCAGGGCGTACGGCCGCTGGTAGCGCTCGGTGGCCGCGCCCATGGAGACGCCGTCGAAGGCGCAGACCAGGGCGTCGCGGTCGAGGGCGTCCTCCGCCGCGGCGGAGCCGTACTTCCAGCCGGTGCGCGCCCCGCGCAGCAGGTGCGGGGCGTCCGACATGGACTCCATGCCACCGGCGACGACCACCTCGTGGCGGCCGGAGGTGATCATGAGGTCGGCCAGGGCGATGGCGTGCAGACCCGACAGGCAGAGCTTGTTGACGGTGCTCGCGGGCACGGAGAACGGAATGCCGGCGCCGATCGCGGCCTGCCGTGCCGAGTTCGGGCCGGCCCCGGCCTGCACGACATGACCCATGACGACGGCTTCCACGGCTGCCGGGTCCAGACGGGCGGCGGCCAGTGCCGCGCCGATGGCGTGGGCGCCGAGGTCGACCGCGGACACGGTGCTCAGGGCACCCGCCAGCCTGCCGATGGGCGTCCTTGCTCCGGCGACGATGACGGATCCGGGCATGCCGGGACCTCCTGGGGTGTGGGGCGGGTCAGGCGACCGCGTCGACGGCACGTTCGGCGACCATGTGGGCCGTCTCGTTCACCGAGTGCAGGACGATCCGGCCGCCGGGCATGCGCCGCACCCGGCTGACGGACGTGTAGTCGGGGTGGAACCAGAACATCGTGGGCAGGCCGAGCACCGTCGCCAGATAGGTGTTGGTGATGCCGCCGTGGCACACGACCGCGACGCGCCCGCCGGGATGGGCGTCGAGGATGGTGTCCATGGCCCGCCCGGCACGGGCGCGGAAGGCGTCCCAGTCCAGTTCGGGCACGAAGTCCTCGTAGCGCCCCTCGGCGAGTGCCGCCGCCCGGGGGTCGTCCGCGCCGATCTGCTCGGGTGGCATGTAGGGCTGAGTCACGTCGGTGTCCCACTCGCGCAGGTCGTCGAGGACGGTGGCGGTCATGCCGGTGAGGCGTTCCAGGGGTGCCACGGTCTCGCGGGCACGCCGGTACGGGCTGGAGTACAGGGCGTCGACGTCCTCGTGCACGAGCCAGGCGGCGAGGCGCTCGGCCTGTGCGGTGCCCTCCGGCGACAGCCCGGGGTCGAACACGCCCGCCAGGGGGAGGCCGTGCCGGATGAGGAGGAGTTCGGTCATGGGTGGTCCTTACTGGGGGAGCCCGGCTCAGCCGGCGATGGTTCGCTCGGAGTGCCAGTACGGGCGGCGCATCGCACGCTTGTCGAGCTTGCCCATGGCGTTGCGCAGCAGCTCGGGGACGAACTCGTAGGACTTCGGGCACTTGTGGGCGGCGAGGTGCTCGCGGCAGAACCGGTCCAGCTCATCGGCCGGCGGCTCCTCCGCCGCCACCACGACCAGCGCCCGCAGGGACTCGCCGAAGTCCGGGTCGGGCACGCCGACGACCGCGACCTCGGCGACCGCCGGGTGCTGGCGCAGGACCGCCTCGCTCTCGGCCGGGTACAGGTTCACGCCGCCGGAGACCACCACGTCCGCGGCCCGGTCGGTGATGAAGATGTAGCCGTCCGCGTCGACGTAGCCGATGTCGCCGAGCGTGAAGACGCCGGGGGAGAGATAGGCGGACCTGGTCTTGTCCGGGTCCGCGTGGTAGCGGACGCCCTGGTCGTCGGGTGCCCGGAAGGCCAGCAGTCCGCGTTCGCCGGGCGGCAGTGGCCGGCCGTCGTCGTCGGTGACCAGGACCTCGAACGGGGCCCGGACGCGCCCGACCGAGCCCGGGTGCGCCAGCCACTCGGCGCTGCTGATGCGGGCCACGGTGCCCGCCTCGCTGGCGCCGTACGACTCGGTCAGCACCGGACCGAACCACTCGATCATGGCTCGCTTCACGTCCGGCGGACACGCCGAGCCGGTGTGGGACACCTGCCGCAGGCTGGAGACGTCGTACCGGGCGCGGACCTCCTCCGGGAGGGCGAGCAGCCGCTGGAAGTGGGTGGGCACCATCACCGTCGAGGAGACCCGCCACCTTTGCACCCGGCTGAGGAACGTCTCCCCGTCGTACCTGCCGAGGACGACCACCGGCTGACCGGCCGCCAGGTGCCGCAGCGAGGTCAGCGGCGCGTTGTGCTGGAGCGGGCCGCACACCAGGTGCGGCCCCGGCGGGAATCCGGGCCGGGCGGACATCGCGGTGAGGTAGGCGGCGCTGTCGGTGACCGGGCCGCTCACCCAGCGCACCTCGGTGCCGCGCGCCCGTCCGGTGGTGCCCGAGGTGTAGACGAGCGGAGGCCGGGCGGGCCGGTCCGCCGGGACGGCACGTCCGGCCGGTGCGGCCGCCAGCCACAGGTCCCAGTCGAAGGCGTGCCCTGCGGCCGGCGTTCCGTGCATGACCAGCGGCAGGCCCAGTTCCCGGGCCGCGTCCAGGGCGGCACCCGCCCCGGCGGGACCGGTGACGATCGCGGTCACGCCCGCGTCGATGATCTGGTCGACGAGTTCGCCCGAGGTGAGGTTCCGGGACGTGGCCACGGTCCCGACCCCGGCGCGCAGGCCGGCCAGATGGGCCACCAGAGTCGGGATCGCGTTGTCACCGAGGACGGCGATCCGGTCGTCGGGCCCGGGCGCGAACTCCAGCAGCCGCGCCGCCGCCCGCGCCACCCGGTCGGCGAGGCCGGACCAGGACAGCACGCCCAGGTCGTCCACCAGGGCGGGCTCGTCGGGTGTCTCCTGGGCGCGACGGTCGAGTGGCAGCAGCGACATGGCTCCTCCGGCGGCTCATCGGCCCTCTCCCGGTTCGAGGGGAGAGGTGATGCGGTGACTGTAGCGTTTATCAAGAAAGTACGGAACACTCTGATCCCGAGCGGAGGCGTTCCCGCATGTTCAAGGGGTCTCGCAAACACACTTTGCCGCCACCGTTACTGAAGCTTTCGTCTGGTAACTGTCCGAGGAGGAGTCATGCCCCAGCCCGATCCGGACGCATGGCGCACGCAGGTACGGCAGTGGCTGGCCGGCGTGCTCGAACCGGCGCGGACGCCGGAGTCCGCCGGAGAAGACGCCGATCTCGCCGTGTTCCACAACCTCCCCGAGGACGAGGAACGCCTGCTGCTGGAGCGCTGCCGCGCCTACCAGCGGGCCCGCTTCGACGCCGGCTACCAGGCGCTGACCCTCCCCGTGGACAGGGGCGGCGCGGGACTGACCGCCGCTCACGTGGCCGCCTTCGCCGAGGAGGAGTCCGCCTTCGAGGTGCCGCCCTCCACCGAGCTGATCAGCGTCACCGTGCGCCTGGTCGCGATGGCCGTCTCCCTGTTCGGGACGGCCGAGCAACTCCACGACCACGCACGCGCGTTCCTGCGCACCGACCTGCTGGCCTGCCAGCTCTTCAGCGAGCCGGGTGCCGGGTCCGACCTCGCCGCCCTGCGCACCCGCGCCCGGCAGGCCGACGGAGGCGAGTGGGTGATCGACGGCCAGAAAGTGTGGACCTCGGGCGCCCAGTTCGCCGACTACGGCCTGCTGCTCGCCCGCACCGACCCGGACGTCGTCAAACAGGCCGGCATCACCGCCTTCCTGGTCCCGATGGACGCCCCGGGCGTGGAGGTGCGCCCCATCCGGCAGATGAGCGGCGGCGCCTCGTTCAACGAGGTGTTCCTCAGCGGCGTACGCGTCCCGGACCGGCTCCGGATCGGGCGGCCGGGCCAGGGCTGGGAGGTCGCCACCACCACCCTCGCCTTCGAACGGACCGCCTCCGGCAGCGGCAACCGCCGCAAGGGCGGCACCTTTGCGGACGTGCTCGCGCTCGCCCGCTCCCTCGACCGCACCTCGGACCCGCTGGTCCGCCAGCGGCTCGCCGACCTGTACGTGCGGGCCGCCCTGCGCGCGGCCACCGTGGACCGCGTCGCCAGGACGAGCGCGTCCGGCGGACGGCCAGGCCCTGAGGCGTCGTTGACCAAGCTCATGGCCTCCGACCTGCTCACCCGCACGGGACAGGTCGCCGCCGAGCTGATGGGGGCGCGGATCAGCGCCGACACCGGGGAACCGGGCACCTTCGCCTGGACACAGCACCTGCTCGGTGCCCCCGGCTACCGGCTGGCCGGCGGCACCGACCAGATCCAGCGCAACCTCATCGGCGAACGGGTGCTGAAGCTGCCGCCGGAGCCACGGGCGGACCGGGCGCCGTTCTCGCAGCTTCCCGGCAACTGAAGCACTTCTCGGCAACCGAGCTGCCGGGACCGTTCCGGCAATCACAAAGGAGTGACATCGATGGATCTGGGACTGACAGGCGCGAAGGCGCTGGTGACCGGCGCGAGCCGGGGCATCGGCCGGGCGATCGCCGGAACCCTCGCGGCGGAGGGCTGCGCGCTGGCGCTGTGCGCCCGGGGCGAGGAAGGGCTGGCCAAGGCCGCCGCCGAACTGCGCGGCGAGGGGGCCACGGTGTTCGCGGAGCCGGTCGACGTCACGGACCCGACGGCCCTGGCGGGCTTCGTGGAGCGGGCGGCCGGTGAACTCGGCGGCCTGGACCTGCTGGTGTCCAACGTGTCGGCGGGCAACGTGAAGGGCCCCGAGTCCTGGGAAGCCAGCCTGCGCGGCGACCTGATCCCGTTCGCGGGACTCGTAGAGGCGGCACTTCCGCACCTGGAGGCCTCCGACCGGGCCGCCGTCGTGGCCATCGGCACCACCAACGCCTCCGACACCGCGCGCCCGGCCGGAGCGAACTCGTACTCGGCGCTGAAGGCGGCCGTCGTCCAGCACGCCTCGGCCCTCGCGCACTCCCTCGCACCGAAGGGCATCCGCGTCAACACCGTCTCGCCCGGCCCGATCGACTTCCCCGGCGGCGCCTGGGAGACCATCCGCACCAGCCGCCCGGAGGTGTACGAGGAGGTCCTCGCCAAGCTGCCGATCGGCCGCTACGGCACCGCGGAGGACGTGGCCGCGGCGGTGGCGTTCCTGCTCGGGCGGACCGGCTCCTTCTGCGTCGGGGTCAACCTCGTGGTGGACGGCGGGCTGCTCACCCGCGTCCAGTATTGAGCCGTGGGTGGCCCGGCCGGCCGCCTGGACGCCGTGCTGGTCTGCGGCGGCCGGTGGCACGACTTCGACCACGCGCGGCTGCGGCTGCTGGAACTGCTCGCCGAGCATCCCCGGGTGCGCACCACGGTGTACCAGGACTACGACTGCCTGGCCGCCCTCGACGAGGCGGACCTGCTGGTCACCTACACCTGCGACGTCCGGCCCTGCCCGGCGCAACGGGCCGCGCTGGCACGGTTCGTCGAGCGGGGCGGGCGCTGGCTCGCCCTGCACGGCACCAATGCGGTGATCGAGCCGTCGCTGGGTGGCGGCTCGCGGGTGTTCACCACTCCGCGGCTCCTCGGGGAAGTGGCCGAGGTGCTCGGCAGCCAGTTCCTGGCCCACCCGCCGATCGAGCCGTACGAGGTGCTGGTGACCCGGCCCGACCACCCGCTGGTCGCCGGGATCGGACCGTTCACGGTCACCGACGAGCTGTACGTGTGCGAGCTGCACGGCGAGCTGGAGGTGCTGCTGCACGCCGAGTACACGGGGCCGTGCCGCGGTTTCGCCGAGGGCGACACGGCGGCCCTCGACCGTGCGCCCCGGCCGGTGCTGTACCTCAAGCGGCACGGCCGCGGCGAGGTCTGCTACTTCACGCTGGGCCACTGCCGGGGCCGCTACGACGTGCAGGACCTCGGCGTCGACGACACCGGGCGCGTGGACGTGGGGCCCTGGGAGACACCGGAGTTCCTGACCGTGCTCCGGCGCTGTGTGGAACGGACGGTGGGCGGGCGAAGCCCGGCTCGGTGAAGCGGGGGCCGTGGAGTGGGTGTCCGACCTGCGGATTGTCATGGACGGGGCCTCGCATCAGGCGTACCGTGCCTGCGCGCGCGCTCTTTCGCGGGCCTTTTCCTTCTCCGCCCGTGGGGGGCCACCGTCATGTCTGCATCCCATGAACTCCGTCCGCGTCGCATGCTGCCGAACGGAACACCACGCTCGGTGCGCGGCCTGCTGGCAGCGGCGTCGGTGTCGCTCGCGATCGTCGCCCTGAGCGACATCCTCGCCCTCTTCGCCGGAGCCCGGATCTACCTGCTCATCGACGAGGACCAGGGATTCGCCGCCGCTCCCCAGCAACGGCTGGACGCCGCGTACTCGCTGTACCAGACAGCCGGCAACGTTCAGGGCATCGTGTTCCTGCCCTGCGCGGTCCTCTTCATCGCCTGGTTCTACTGGACGCGCCGTAACACCGGGCTGCTGGCACCCGATCGATTCCGCAAGGGCCAGGGCTGGGCCATCGGGGGCTGGCTCATCCCACTGGCGAACTTCTGGCTGCCGTACCGCATCGCCGTCGACATGTGGGGTGCCGCGTCACCCCTGCCCGCCGACGGGGAGCCGTACCGGGCAGGGATCTGGCCCGTGAACCTGTGGTGGGGCCTGCTCGTTTCCAGCTCGCTGTACGGCCTGTACGCCTCGTCGCGATACGAGAGCGCAGAGACCCTCACGGAGATTCGGGCCGCGGTGATGCAGTACATGGCAGCGGACGTCCTGGACCTGGCCGCTGCCGTGGCCGCGGTGTACTTCGCCGTCCGCCTGACGTCCATGCACTGGCGGAAGGCGACGGCAAGCAGTCCTTACAGCGCGTGAGGCGACGAGGCGTGCGGCAGTACCACCGCGCGGCCGTCGATCTCCCCGGCGTGCAGGCGCTCGTACGCCTCGGGCGCCTGTTCCAGTGTGAAGGTCTCGACGTGGGACGACACGAGACCCTGGCGTGCGAGCTCAAGGACCTCCATGAGCTCCGTCCGGCTGCCCCAGTAGGGGAAGGAGGCCGACACCTCGAACGGCAACCCGCCCCCGAAGCCGACGGGCAGCGTGCCCCCGCCGAGGCCGACGACGGTGACGTCGCCCGCCACCGCCACCGACGCGGCGGCGACCGCCAGCGTCGCCTCGGCTCCGACGAAGTCCAGGACGACCTCCGCTCCCGTACCGCCGGTGAGTGAGCGGATCCGCGCGGCCGCCTCGCCGTCGGAGAGGAGCGTCTCGTGCGCGCCGACTTCGCGCGCCAGCTCCAGCTTCTCCTTGCTCACGTCGAGGGCGACCACCCGGGCCGGGGTCAGCGCGCGCAGTAGTTGTACGGCGAGATGCCCCAGACCCCCGACGCCGATCACCACCGCCGTGCTGCCGGGCAGCAGCTTCGGCAGGGATCCGCGGATCGCGTGGTACGGGGTCAGCCCGGCGTCCGTGAGGGGTGCCGCCTGGAGGGGGTCGAGTCCGTTCAGGGGCACCAGGTGCCGGGGCGAGTCCACCAGCACGTACTCCGCCAGGGCACCGGGTGAGCCGAGCCCCGGCGGCAGGATGCCGAGCCCGGCGGCGTGCGGACAGCAGTTCTCCTTGCCCTCGGCGCACTGATGGCAGCGCCCGCAGCCCCACGGGCCGTACACCGCCACCGCCTCGCCCTCCGTCACGGCGGTGACACCGGCGCCCAGCGCCGCCACCGTGCCGACGCCCTCGTGGCCGAGTGTCATCGGCAGGGCGTAGGGGAACTGCTCCTCGGGCCAGCCCATCACCGCCAGATCGGAGTGGCAGAGCCCGGCCGCCGTCACCTTCAGCAGCACCTGGCCCGGGCCGGGTTCGGGCTTCGGTACGTCCACGACCTCGGGGGCGTGCCCCACCCGCCGGTACTGAAGTGCCTTCATCATCGGATCTCCTTGCTGGTGGACGGGTCCGGCCGGGTTCTCGCCCGGCGGCGCAGGACTGCGGGCAGGGCGATCCGGCCACCCGTGAGGACAAGCGCCACGATGAGGACCGAGCCGGTGAACAGGCTGGCGGCCCACTGCGCGCTGGTCGCGAGGCCGAGGCCCGTGATGCCGGTGCCGAGCAGGAGGACCGCGAGGACCGTGCCCCAGGCGTTGAAGCGGCCCGCGCGCAACTGGGTCGCCCCGACGAACGCGGCGGCGTAGGCCGACAGCAGATAAGGGGTGCCCGCGGTCGGGGATCCGGAGCCGACCGAGGCCGTGAACACGACACCGGCGAAACCGGACAGCAGCGCGGAGGCCACCAGGGTCAGAAAGCGCAGCCGGTCGGTGCGCACCCCTTGCAGCCGGGCCGCGTCGGCGTTGAAACCGGTGGCGTACAACCGGCGCCCGGTGGCGGTGTGTTCCAGCAGGAACCAGATGGCGAGGGCGGCGAGCAGCAGATACAGCACCGGCAGGGTGACGCCGCCGGCGTCCAGCTGGGCGATGCTCGCGAACGGCTCGGCGAGCAGCCGCACACCGGTGATCGAGCTGTCGTTGGTGACCATGGTGATCAGGGACTGGATCAGCGCACCGGTGGCCAGGGTGGCGATGAACGAGTCGACGCGCAGGACCACCACCACGATGCCGTTGACGACCCCGACCAGCAGTGCGGCGGTCATCGCCAGGGCGATGGCCGTGCCGGGCCCGAGCCCGGCGGAGACCATGAAGTGGGCGGTCAGCACGCTGGTGAGCGACATGGTGAAGGCGATGGAGAGGTCGAAGACGCGTGCGGCCAGCGGTGGTACGACGCTGAGTGCGACCAGGCCCGCCACGGCGTTGCCGTTCAGTACCTGCTTGACCGTGATGGTGGTCGGGAACGTGTCGGGCGCCCAGACGGTGAAGAGCACGACGATGACCAGCCACACGTACACGGCGCCGATGTTGCGGAACGAGAGGGCGGCCGCCGCCCGTCGGGCCCATGTCCCCGGTACGTACACCGCGGATCTCTCCGGTGCGGACGGCGGGAGCTCCGCCGCCCGGGTCGGGGTGGACGTCATGTCACTCGGTTCCTTCCAGGGCTCATGTCACTCGGTTCCTTCCATGGCGTGCACGAGCGCGGGCTCGGTGATGTCCCGGCCGCTGATCTCCCGTGCGATCCGGCCGTCCCGCACCACGAGGACACGGGTGCACAGTGCGAGCAGGTCCTGCGTGTCGGAGGAGGACACGATGACGCCCATGCCCTCGTCGGCCTGGCGCTCTATCAGGTCGTAGAGCTGCAGACGGGTGGCGATGTCCACGCCCGCCGTGGGTTCGCACAGCGCCAGCACCGGCGGCCGCCCGGCCAGGCAGCGGGCCATGACGACCTTCTGCTGGTTGCCGCCGCTCAGCGTGGCGATCCGCGCTCCGTGTCCGGCCGTACGCACTCCGACCCGCCGGATCCAGTCCTGCGCCAGGTCGGACTCGCGGCGTCGGCGCAGCCGCCCGGACCGGGAGCGCAGCCGGTCCAGGAGCGGCAGGGTGAGGTTCTCGCCGACCGAGAAGTCGCCGATCACTCCCTCGCCCGCCCGGTCCGCCGGGACCAGGGGAAGACCCAGGCCGCTTGCGTCACGCGCCTCGGTCCACCACTCGGAGCGTTCCGGCAGCCGGAGCCTGCCGCTCACCTGCCCGGCATGGGCCCCGCACACCGCGTACGGCACGATCTCGTGGCCGGAGCCGACCAGACCGGTGATGCCCAGGCGCTCGCCCCCGGCCAGGTCGAAGCCGACTCCCCGCAGCGGCCCGGCCCACAGGTCGCGGACCTCCAGCACGGGGTTGGTGGGACCGGTGCGGGGTGCCGGACGGTGGGTGGTCTCCATGTCCTCGCCCGCCATCAGCTCCGCCAGCAGGCGCGGTGTGAGTTCGGCGACCGGGCGGGTGGCGATCCGGCGCCCGCCGCGGATCACGGTGACCCGGTCGGCGAGAGCGAAGATCTCGTCCATCCGGTGCGAGACGTACAGGACACCGGCGCCGGCGTCGCGGACCTCCCGCACGATGTCGAAGAGGCGGGCCACCTCGCCGGGCGGCAGTACCGCGGTGGGCTCGTCGAGCACCAGGACCCCGCGGCGGCCCTCCCAGCCCTGCAGCGCGGCGGCGATGGCCACCACCGTGCGCTGGACGAGGGTCGCCGCCGCCAGCGGCCGGCGCACGTCGATGCCGAGGCCGAACCGTTCGACGAGGGCGCTCGTCCGCCGCTCCATCTCCCGCCAGCGGATGTTGCCGAAGGCCGTGCGGGCGAAGCCATGGCTGAGCGCGAGGTTGTCGGTGGCGCTCAACTCGCCCACCAGCCCCAGCTCCTGGTGGACGAAGCGGAGCCGGTCGTGGCGGGAGGCCTCGACCTGGCCGAGGCCGAAGGGCTCGCCATCGAGTTCGGCCACGGCACCCGGCTCCGCGTGGTGGTAGCCGGCGAGGATCTTGATGAGGGTCGACTTGCCGGAGCCGTTGGGCCCGATCAGGGCGTGGATCTCGCCGGGCATGACCTCGAGCTCGACGTCCGTCAGCGCCTGCGTGCCGCCGAATCTCTTGGACAGCCCGGCCACCCGAAGTACCGGCCCGGTCAACTCAGTCCCCACAGCGCCTTGAACTGCTTCTCGTAGTCCTCGACGATCGGGAAGTCGCCGTCGGCCGAAGGCAGGTTGTCCTTGGTGACGAGCATGTTGGGCAGCGCCGCCTTCTGGCCCACGGCCATGGACTGGCCGGTGAAGTGCCGGGCCAGCGCGTCGGCCTGGAGCCAGGCCGTCTCGTGCGAGTTCAGCGCCATCGCGCCGTCGGTGAGACCACTCTGGATGTACTGGTAGTTCTGCGCGTCACCGACGTTGACGACGATGTGCTTGCCGGTGATCCCGGCGGTCTTCAGCGCGGCCGGCACACCCACGTTGAGCAGACCCAGGGAGAAGACGACATGGGTCACCTTCGGGTGCGACCGGAGGTACGACACCACGCGGTCCGGCATGTCCTTGCCCACCGCGGTGATCGGCACGTCGACGTTGTCGAGCGCGCAACCGTCGCACCATTTCTTGTACTTGGCCGCGAAGGAGTCCTTGACGGGCTTGAGGATCGTGTAGGCCGGAAGATCGAAGTAGACGGTGTCCGCCTTGGCGCCGCTGTTCGACACCACCCATGAGGCGAGCATCTCGCCCTGGACGCCGACGTCCTTCGGCCCGTTCTTCAGCAGGGAGATGCCGTCGCCCGTCACGTCGTCGGCGTTCGACTGGATGACGGGGATGCCGGCCGCCTTCAGCTGTGCCAGCTGCTTGGCGTAGACGGCACGGGGGAAACCGGAGGCGACGACTGCGTCCGGCTTGTCGCGTACGGCCTGCTCGTAGGCGGCCTGTACGGACTCCGGGGTGCCCTGGGTGGCGATCTGTTTCACCTGCCAGCCGAGTTCCTTCGCGGCCTCGGTGAAGAAGTCGGCGAGGTCCTTGCAGGACTGGACGCCGCAGAGGATGAAGTCGATCTTCTTGCCCTTGGGGATCGCCTTGCCCACAGGCTGGGTCACGGAGATCGTGGCCGGTCGTTCGGAGTACTTCGCCAGGGCGGCGCGGGCCGCCGTCAGGCCGGGGGAGCCGGGCGCCCCCGCCTGCGTCGAGTCGGCGGCCGGAGTGGTCCCGGTGCCGCATGCCGCGAGGGCGAGCAAGGCGGTGACGGGGAGGGTCGCGGTCAGGGCGCGGCGGACCGCGCGACGGGGTCTGGAACTCATCGTTGAGCACTCCCGTGGTGTGACGGAGAAACTTATGAGGCACTACAGCCTCAAGTGGGTCGGAGTGTGACATGGCCCGGTGGGCTTGGGGAGAGGGCTACCGCGATAAATTCCGGAACAGCGGTGTGAAAGGGCGGTGACCTCGGAAGGTGTGGAGCTCGTTCACCGGCGTGAGTATTGCTCCCGACCGCCAGCGGTAACTACACTCAATCTAAAGTTTCTGCCGGAGGAGAGATGATGGACGAAACGTCGGAGCCGGCCACGGCACGGTGCCCCGGGCCCAGCGTCCAGGACTACCTCGACCAGGACAGCCGCCCCGTTCCCCCCGCCCTGAGGTACGAGCGGAACGACTACCTCGGCAGCGAGGACATCGACACCGCCCGTTTCACCTCCCGCGAGTGGGCCGAACGCGAGATGCGGCAGGTCTGGCGGCGCGTCTGGCAGTTCGCCTGCCTGGAGAGCGAGATCCCCGAGGTCGGCGACCACGAGGTCTACGAGATCGGCGACGACTCCCTCATCGTCGTGCGCACGGCCCCCGACGAGATCCGCGCCTACGTCAACGTCTGTCTGCACCGCGGCCGCAAACTGCGCACCGGCGGCGGCAACGTCAGCGAGTTCCGCTGCTCGTTCCACGGCTTCACCTGGAGCCTCGACGGCACGATGCAGACCCCGCCCTGCGCCTGGGACTTCCCGCACGTCACCCCGGAGAAGTTCGCCCTCCCCGAGGCCCAGGTGGCCACCTGGCGCGGCTTCGTCTTCATCAACATGGACCCGTACGCCGAGTCCTTCGACAGTTACCGCGGCACCTTCGACGACTACTACATCTGGCCGTTGGAGAACCGCTACAAGTCGCTGCACATCGCCAAGGTGCTGCCCTGTAACTGGAAGATCGCGCAGGACGCGTTCATCGAGTCCTTCCATGTGATCGCCACCCATCCGCAGATGCTGACGTGGCTCGCCGACGCCAACTCGCAGTACGACGTCATGGCGGACCAGCCGAACTGGAACCGGATGATCAACATCCAGGGCGCGCCCAGCCCGCACGTGGCGGACTCGGTCACGGAGGAGGACGTCCTGGAGACCTTCTACGACTCGCGTTCCTTCTACGCCGCCGCCCAGGGCCGTGACCTGGTGATGCAGGAGGGCGACGAACTGCCGGCGATACCGCCCGGCGGCACCGCCCGCCAGGTCCTCGCCGCGCGCATGCGCGAACAACTGGCGGCCACCTCGCAGCAGGACTTCTCGGAAACACCCGACACCGAGCTGCTGGACGCCATCAACTACTTGCTGTTCCCCAATTTCAACCCCTGGGGCGGCGCCAAGTCGAACATCATCTACCGGTTCCGGCCCAACGGCCTCGACCCCGACTCCTGCACCGCCGAGATCATCTTCATGTCGTCCCCGAAGCAGCCCGGCGAGACGCGCCCCGGCGAAGATCCGCTGGGTGCCCGAGGACACGCTCTTCGCCGACATCCCCGAACTCGGCGTGCTCGGGCCCGTCTTCGACCAGGACTGCGAGAACCTGCCCTACGTCCAGCAGGGCCTGAAGGCGATGCGCAAGCCGGGCATCACGCTGGCGAACTACCAGGAGAGCCGCATCCGCCACTTCAACCAGACGCTCGACCAGTGGATGAGCAGGTGACCCACCGGGTCGCGGTCAGACCCTCCGGCGTCGAGCTCGAAGTCCTCGACGGCGAGGACGTGTTCACCGCCGCCCGGCGGCTCGGCTACCGCTGGCCCACCCTCTGCGGCGGCAAGGGCACCTGCCGCACCTGCTTCGTCCAGGTCGACGAGGGCGCCGAGAACTGTTCCCCCGTGGGCCCGCTGGAACGCGAGGGCATCGAGGCCCTGCGCAGACCGGTGGACGGCCTGACCCGGCTCGCCTGCCGGCTCCGGGTCGAGGGCCCGGTGACCGTGACCAAGCGCGGCGTGCGCCGCCCAGTGCAGGAGTGAGGCCCCATGTCCAAGCAAGTGATCCACCCGCTGACCGGCCATGTGTACCGGCTCACCGAGGACGGCCTGGTCGAGGTGACCGATCCCAGGACAGGGGTGCAGGGCGTCTTCGACTTCCAGGCCCGGTGGCAGTCGGGCGAACTGCGCCACGCCGACCTCCAGATGGCCGGCTGGGTCGGCCGCCTCGCCCAGCGGCGTGCCACCCGGCAGCCGGAAGAGTGACCCCATGACGCCCCGTACCACCCGGGTGGTCTGCCTGGTGCGCCGACCCGACGGAGAACCGCTCCCCGGCGACTTCGCCGTCGAGGAGCGCCCGCTGCCGCCCGTGGGGGAGGGACAGCTGCTCGTCCGCAACCTCTACATGAGCGTCGACCCGTCCATGCGCGGGCGGCTGTCGACCACCGAGAAGCACTACACGCACAACTTCACCCCGGGCTCGCCGCTCGACGGCCGCGCCCTCGGTGTCGTGGAGGAGAGCCGCTGCGCCTCGCTGCCGCCCGGCACGTACGTACGTCATCAGCTCGGCTGGCGGGAGCGGGCGGTGCTCGACGCGGCGGCCGTCGACGGCGCCGGCCGCATCGACCCGGAACTCGCGCCGCTGCCCACCTGGCTGGGTCTGCTCGGCCAGACCGGGTTCACCGCGTACGTCGGCCTGACCCGTATCGCGCGACTGTGTCCGGGCGACACCGTCTTCGTGTCCGCGGCGGCCGGCGCCGTCGGCACCGCCGCCGGCCAGTTCGCCCGTCTGCTGGGCGCGGACCGCGTCATCGGGACCGCCGGAGGCCCGGACAAGTGCGCCCTGCTGGTGAAGGAGTTCGGCTACGACGCGGCCGCGGACTACCGTGCCGAGCCGGTGCGCGACGCGCTGGCGCGGCTGGCACCCGACGGCATCGACGTCTACTTCGACAACGTCGGCGGTGAGCAGCTCGCCGCCGCTCTTCACGCGCTGCGCACCGGTGGCCGGGTCGCCCTGTGCGGCATGATGTCGCAGTTCGGCGGCGCGGGACGGACCGTGGACATCAACCAGTTGATCCAAGCGGTCCTCAAGCGGCTGACGCTGTCCGGCTTCATCGTCCGCGACCACGAGGATCTGCGGCCGGAGTTCGAGCAGCGGGTCGCGGGCTGGCTCGCCGAGGGCCGGATCACCGCGCGCGAGACGGTGGTGGACGGCCTGGAGAACGCCGCGGGGGCGCTGCTGTCCCTGCTGGGTGGCGGCAACGTCGGCAAGATGCTGGTGCGGCTGGACGGTTCCCGCTGAGACTGCTGGAAACGGCGCCCCGGCCGGGGCGCCGTTTCAGCGCATGGGATGTGACGCGGCGACGGTGTGGGCCGTCAGCGAGACCCTGACCCGGGTCAGCCCCGCGACGGCCGTCCGGAAGTCCTTGATGTGCGGGGTGGCGAAGTGCTCGTCGAGGGCCTGCCGCGAGGTCCAGTGCTCGTACACCCGGATACGCCGCTCGTCGGTGGGATCGGCGGTCATCGCGTAGTCCAGACAGCCGGGTTCCTCCTCGCGGGTACGCCGGCCCAGCTCGACGAGGGCCGCCAGCATGGTGTGGCGGTCGCCGGGTTCGTAGTCCATCCAGCCGGAGACGATGATTTCCTCAGCCATGGTGGTCCTTTCGAGGTCGTGCCCGCGGGCCCGTCGCTCCGGTGCAGGGAAGCGACGGGCCCGCGGAGTTCTCAGATGCCGAGCGGCGCGGGAACACTGTCGACGGTGACCGTGCCCCGCTCACCGTCGACCGTGATCACCATGCCGTCCCGCAGCCGTCGCGTTCCGCCCTCGACGGAGATGACGGCCGGGATGCCCAGCTCACGGCAGACCACCACGGCGTGGCTGTTGAGCGCGCCCACGTCCACGACGGCCGCGCCGGCGACCAGGAAGAGCGGGGTCCAGGCCGCGTCCGTGATCGGTGCCACCAGCACCTCGCCGGGTTCCAGTGCCTCGCACGAAGCCGGGTCGGTGACCACCCGCACCCTGCCGGTGTACGTGCCGTGGCTGCCGCCCACACCACCGAGCACATCGCCCTCGACGGCCGCCTCGGTCCGCTCCTCGGCGCGGCGCGGCCAGGTGTCGATCTCGGTCTGCGCGTCGTCGGCGACGAAGAACGGCGGTTCCAGCTCGTGCAGACCCGCGTACTCCTCGAGCCGCCGCGCGATCACCGGGCCGAAGGACTCCGGGGCGGCGACATAGTCGTCGAGTTCGGTGTCCAGCAGCATCATCACGTCCTCGGGCCGGGCGAAGAGCCCCGCCGCGACGCCGCGGCGGCCGAGCTCCCGTACGGTCATGCGGATCTCGTTGACGACCGTGACGCAGTTCGCCTTGGTGCGCTCGCGGGCCGGGATCCACACCTGGGAGGCGTGCATGCCGGCGTCGAACATGGGCCGTACGTCCTCGGGCAGCAGGTCCCGGATCTCCCGCGCCGTCCGCTCGCGCCCCTCGGTCAGCCGGATGCGCCGGGCGGCCGGGGAGTCGTCGTCGGGGCTGTGCCGGATCCGGTCGACCAGGGCCAGCGCCTGGACGGGCGACGCCTCCCACGACAGCGCGTGGATGTCCCACTCGTTGGGACCGCGGTCGCCGGACTCCGCGAGGAACTCCTCGAAGGAGTCACGGAACGTCTTCACATCGCCGGTAGCGGCGTCGAGTGCCTGCTCCACCGCGGCCGGACCCTGGTCGAAGAGCGCGCTCAGTTCGGCCGAGGCCGCCACCTGACGGGACAGTGTCCACAGCCCGGTCGACGGGGAGGCGGAGTCGACGTCGCCGAGACCGCCGATCAGGTCGAGCATGGCGCCGGGGCGGTCCACGCTCGCGCACAGCGGGCCGAGGATCGCCGGTCCGACGGACGCGGGCAGCGACGACTCGACGTGCCGCTGGAAGGTCGTCTCCACCTCCTCCAGCAACGACCGTGCGTGCGCCACCAGTTCGGCGTCGGACAGCCTCGTCAGGTCGGGTCGCGAACGGCGCAGGGCGCGCAGCCGTTCCCGGTCGGCGTCGGCCTCCGGGAAGGAGGTCTGGCCGAGCATCCGCTGGAGCGTGGCGCCCGCCTTGGCGGTCAGTTCCTCGTCCTGGTCGTCCGGGTGCGCCAGGTACACCGGCGTGTCGGAGCGCTGTCCGACGAAGGCGGCGTCGATCTGGTCCGCCGTCTGACCCATGCGGATGCCGAACAGCCGCATGTGGGACAGGTTCAGGTAGAAGTGGCCGCCGAACATGCCGACGAACGGCGGCCGGGGGCCGGCCACCTCCTCCTCGCGGTAGATGCCGAACCCGACGAAGCCGCGACGCCAGCCCTGCAGGCCCCGTCCCAGACCAGGGTCCAGCCCAGCGGGCTGGCGGGGTCCGGCAGGGTCTCGCCCGCGTTGGCCCGGGTGTAGTGCGGCAGCCGCTCACTGCGCTGCCAGTCCGTGATCCAGCTCTTCATGACCGAGGTCTCCCGCTGTCCGTACCCGCGCCTACCACTGCGCTGTTCCGCCGTCGACGCTGATCAGCGTGCCGGTGATACCGCCCCCGCCTCGCTCGCGAGCAGCGAGGCGACCGCCGCGATCTGCTCCACCGTGGTGATCTTCTTGGTGGCGGCGTGCTCGGCGAAGCGGCCCAGCCAGTCCTCGTAGGAGATGCCCTCGGCCTCCGCAGCGGCGGGACCCGCGGCCCGCATGAGGTCGGTGTCGACGGCGCCGGGGCAGATGGCGTTGCAGGTGATGCCCTGGGTGCCGTACTCGAAGGCGGTCGCCTTGGTCAGGCCGTGGATGGCGTGCTTGTTGGTGATGTAGTGGCTGATCGCGGGCTTGTTGGCCTGCTTGCCCTCCACCGAGGAGATGTTGATGATGCGGCCCCAGCCGCCCTCCAGCATCTTCGGCAGGGCCCGGCGGGTGCCGTAGAAGTAGCCGTTGACGTTCAGGTTGAGGGCGTTGTGCCAGGCTTCGTCGCTGAGCTGGTGGATCGGGGCGAAGCCGGAGCTGCCGCCGACGTTGTTGACCCAGATGTCGAGCCTGCCGAAGCGCTCGGCGGCGAAGTCGGCGAGGCCCTCGATGTCCTCCTGGCTGTTGGCGTCGCAGGGGTGGAAGACGGCCCGGTCCCCGGCGTCCATCTCCTCCAGGGCCTGCTTGCCCTTGACCTCGCTGCGGCCGCTGACGACGACCGTGGCGCCGTCGGCCAGGAAGGCCTCGGCGATGGCGCGGCCGATGCTGCGCGTGCTGCCCGTGATCACCGCGACGCGTCCGTCGAGGCTGCCCGTAGCCACCATGGTGTTCTCCCGCGAGTGTTGTTGGTTGCTCACCTGGCGGCTCTGGGGGCTGCTGTGGCGCCACTGTCCAGGTGCTGATGGATGGTGCGGTGGAAGTGCTGGAGTCCGGGCTCGTTGCGTCCGAAGACGAAGTCGGTCCCGTCGAGGGCCTTCAGGCCCTGCTGGACTCCGTAGGTGGTCGCGTAGTCCTCGTCGCGGACCACCTCGTGGAACCACGCGCCGAACCGGTCGGCGGCCTGGCGCTCCTCCTCGGTGACCGCCGGGTCCCGCAGCAGGATGATCTGCTGGGTCACCGACTCGGTGGCCGTCCGGGGGAGCACCAGGGAGACGGCGATCTTCTGGCGCCAGCCGCCCGCGATCGCGAGGCCCGGGAAGAGCCAGTAGATGGGCCCGACGCAGTCCCCGGGGTCCCGCTGGTCCGGCGGCAGCTCGACCGCCTGCGCGATCGGGCGCAGGGCCGGTGCGATGCGCTGGTGGGGGCCCCAGGTGTCGTGGGCCATCATGTTCGAGAGGTTCGTCTCGAACACCGTCTTCGGGTGCAGCGAGGCGAAGTGGTACGTCTCCAGGTACCCGTCGAGGGTGACCTTCCAGTTGGGACTGGTCAGCTCGCTGGTGGCGTAGTGGTGGCACTCCGCCAGCCGGAGGCCCTCCAGCAGGGGCTGGAGGTCGCCCAGCCAGGCGTCCAGGTCGGGCTCGGCCGCCGGGTCCAGCGAGACGAAGACGATCCCCGCGCGCTCCCCGGCCGGGAGCCTGACCAGGCTGCGGCCCTCGCGCGGCACCTCGCCGAAGGTCTTCTCCGCGTACACGCCCCGCAGCTCCCCGGCGAGGTCGTACGACCAGGAGTGGTACGGGCAGGTGAGCCGCTTCGACACCCCGCAGCCGGGTTCGAGGAGCTTGGCCCCCCGGTGCCGGCAGGCGTTGATCATCGCGTGCACGGTGCCCTGACGGTCACGGGTGATCAGCACGGGGATGCCGAGCACGTCGATCGCCTTGTAGGTGTTCGGCCCGGGAAGCTCGCAGGACATGGCGAGCGGCAGGGGGACGCTGCGGTGGACGGCGTCCGTCTCGCGCCGCCAGCGGTCGGCGTCGAGGTAGTTGGCGACGGGTTCCGTCCACTGGCCGTCCGCTTCGTGCGTCGTGTTGTCGCGGTAGTGCGTCATCACGCGCTCGACGAGTTCGGCGGCCTCCCGCCGCATCGTCAGGGACGCGGCGTCGGTGGACCGGTCCTGGCTGATCCACGACGCGTATTCGGGGGCCGACGCGTATTCGGGGGCAGAGGGGGCCGAAGGCGCCAAGGGGACCGAACTGGACTGGACCACGGTGTCCTCACAATCCTCCCAGCCGCGAGCCGGTGAAGGGCTTCTGAGTGCGACAGCTGGGCTGTGTCCGAAACGACAACAGGACTTAGTGTTGTCTGTCAATAGAAAGTGGCGAAGTGGCCGCTCGGTGTCCCGTGGGGTGGGTGTGATGGTCATGACCCTGCCGTTCGAGGTGGGCGTGGTGGTGCGGGACCTGGAGCTGATGGAGCGCTTCTACTGCGACGTGCTCGGCTGCCGCGCCGAGCGCCGCTCGGGCGTACCGGAGTCCGTCGGCGGCCCGGCCGGGCTCGGCGGCGAGCTGGTGGTCGCGTGGCTGCGGGTGCCCTCCGGGGGTGTGTGAAGTTGATCCTTCCCCGGTCGGCGGCGGTGCCGGAGGGGGCAGCCGCCTTGCCGGCCGGGCGTCCGGGCCTGTCGTATCTCACCTTCCACTTCGACGACATGGGCCCGGTCGTGGAGGCGCTGCGGGCCGCAGGTGCCCGGCCTCTGTCGGACCCGGTCGTCGTCCGGGCTCGTGGTCGGCGGATCAGCTTCTGGACCGATCCGGAGGGCAATGTCGTGGAGTTGGTGGACGTGCGCGCCGACGACCCCGGCTCAGGCCATAGTAATTAGAGACACCGTTCAGTAAGGTGCCCCTGCTGGTTACTGTAGACCGGCACAAGTAAGTCCGATTGCTTGGCAACCTCTCTCGGACGAAGGGGCGGACGATGGCTCAACGAGCGCCAACGGCGTCGAAGAAATCCCCGCAGGTCAGCGCGCAGGTCATCAAGGATCTGCACGAGCGCATGGTGCGCATCCGATTGTTCGAGACCGAGGCGGGAAAGCTCATGGAGGCCGGCAAACTGCCCGGCTTCCTGCACCTGTATGTCGGCCAGGAAGCCGTCGCCGCCGGCGTGATGGCTGCCCTGCGCGACGACGACCAGATCACCTCCACCCACCGCGGCCACGGGCACGCAGTGGCCAAGGGCGTCGGCTTCCGCGAGATGTACGCCGAGCTGTACGGCCGGGTCACCGGCGCCTGCCTCGGCCGCGGCGGCAGCATGCACATCAACGACCTCACCCGCGGCATGCTCGGCGCCAACGGCATCGTCGGAGCGGGCGTCCCGATCGCCGTGGGCGCCGCCTTCGCCGCCCGGTACAAGGGCGAGGACAACGTCGCCGTGACCTTCTTCGGCGACGGCGCCACCAACATCGGCGCCTGGCACGAGGGCGCCAACATGGCCGCGATCCTCGGCCTGCCCGTGGTCTTCGTCTGCGAGAACAACGGCTACGCGGAGTTCACCCCGCAGTCCGGGCACATGCTGCTCACCGATGTCGCCGACCGCGCCGCCGCCTACGGCATGCCCAGCGTGATCGTCGACGGCATGGACGCGGTCGCCGTCCACCGGGCCGCCGCCGAAGCCGTGGAACGGGCCCGGGCCGGCGCGGGCCCGATGATGATCGAGGCCAAGACCTACCGCTACTTCGATCACCAGGGAGTCAAGGGCCTGCGTCACCCCTACCGCTCGGACGAGGAGGTCGCCGAGTGGAAGGCCCGCGACCCCATCGACCTGCTGGAGGTCCGGGCCGTCGCCGACGGCACCGCGACCCGTGCGGAGCTGGACGACGTATGGCAGCGCACGCGCGACGAGATCGCCGACGCCATCGCGTACGCCGAGGCGAGCCCGCTGCCCGACCCCGCCGACCTGCTGCTCAACGTCTACTCGGGATGACCGCCATGACCACCACCACCGAGGCACCGGCCGTCACTCCGGTCGCCGCCCCCCGCAAGCTGTCCTACGTCAAGGCCTTCAACGAGGGACTCGCCCAGGCCATGCGCGAGGACGAGAACGTCTTCGTCGCGGGCGAGGACGTGGCCGGATACGGCGGCGTCTTCCGCATGTTCGACAACCTGCTCGACGAGTTCGGCCCCCGCCGCATGATCGACACCCCGATCTCCGAAGCCGCCCTGGTCGGCCTCGGCGTGGGAGCCGCCGCCCGGGGCCTGCGACCCGTCGTCGACCTGATGTTCATGGACTTCATCGGCGTTTGCCTCGACCAGATCGTCAACCAGGCGGCGAAGATGAAGTACATGTTCGGCGGCGCGCTGTCCGTGCCGCTCACCATCACCACCGCCTCCGGCGCGGGCCTCGGCGCCGCCGCCCAGCACAGCCAGAGCCTGGAGGCCTGGCTGGCCCACGTGCCCGGCCTCAAGGTGGTCATGCCCAGCGACGCGTACACCGCCAAGGGGCTGACCGTCTCGGCCATCCGGGACGACAACCCGGTCGTCATCATGCTCAACAAGGTCCTGCTCGGCAGCACCAGCGAGGTGCCCGAGGAGATCTACGGCATTCCGCTGGGCCAGGCGCACACCGCACGGCACGGCTCCGACGTCACGGTGATCGCCCTGGGCCGCATGGTGGGGGAGGCCCTCGCGGCGGCAGACGAACTCGCCGCCGAGGGTGTGGAGATCGAGGTGATCGACCCCCGCAGCGTGCAGCCGCTGGACACCGAGACGATGTTCGCCTCCGTCCGCCGCACCAACCGGGTACTCGTGGTGCACGAGGCCGTCACGTTCGGCGGGCTCGGCGCGGAGATAGCCGCCCAGATCCAGGACGCGGTCTTCGACTACCTGGACGCGCCGGTCCTGCGCATCGGCGCGCCCTTCTCCCCGGTGCCCTTCTCCCCGGTCCTGGAGAAGGCGTACGTGCCCGATCGCGCCCGCATCGCCCAGGGCTGCCGGCGCCTCCTCGAAAGGTCGTGACCGACATGGCGGTCGAGGTTCTGCTGCCGAAGATCGGTCTGACCATGCAGGAAGGCACGATCGACGAATGGCTCGTGCCGGTCGGCGCGGCCGTCGCGGAGGGCGACGCGCTGCTGAGGCTGGCCACCGACAAGGTCGACGTGGACGTCGAGGCGGAGGCCGGGGGACTGTTCCACCCGGTGGTCCCGGCGGGCGTCACCGTCCCCACGGGGTCCCTCATCGGCTGGCTGCTGGCCGAGGGTGAACAGCCACCGGGCCCGGCGGGTGCGCCGATGCCCGCCGGGCCCGGGGCCGGTGCGAGTGCTTCTCCGCCCGCGCTCAACGGCACCGACACCGGCGTTGCGCCCGCGGTGTCCTCCGCCAACGGCACCGCCGGCCGGCTCCTGTCCTCACCGAACGCCCGACGGGTCGCCACCGCTGCCGACGTCGACCTCACCGCCGTACGCGGTACGGGACCCGGCGGACGGATCGTCTCCGAGGACGTGGAGGAGTTCCTCGCGGCCCTCCCCGGCGACCTCGGTGACCTGGGCGAGCCGGTTCCGCCGGGTGGCACCTCCTACTCGCCGCTGGTCCGCAAGCTGGCCAAGGAACGGGGCATCGACCTCTCCGAGGTGAACGGCACCGGCCCGGGCGGCCGGATCCGCCGCTCCGACCTCGACGCCGTCACCGCGGCCCCTCCCCACCGAGACACGACCCCTCCCCACCGCGACGCGGCTCCTCCCCACCGAGACGCGGCCCCCCGGCCGGCGACGTCCTCCCGCTCACCGGGATGCGCGGCACCATCGCCCGCAGGATGCACGCCAGCCTCCAGGAGATGGCACAGCTGACGCACGGCTACGAGGTGCGGATGGACGCCGTGGTGTCCCTGCGGGGCCGGCTCAAGGAGGACTGGGCCGACAGCGATCTGCCGGTGCCCAGCCTCAACGACTTCCTGCTGAAGGCCGCGGCCCTGGCCTTGCGCGAGCACCCGCTGCTCAACGCGACGGTGCGGGAGGACGGCATCCATCTGCTCGCCGGCATCCACCTGGGCTTCGCCGTTGCCGTTCCGGGCGGCCTCATGGTCCCGGTGATCGAGGACGCTGTGGAGCTGCCGTTGCCCGAGATCGCCCGCCGGTCCAAGGCCCTGGCCCAGGCCGCGCGCGAGGGGCGCATCTCCCCCGCACAGCTGGAAGGGGCCACCTTCACCGTCACTTCGCTCGGCGGGTACGGCGTCGACTTCTTCACCCCGGTGATCAACCCCGGCAATGTCGCGATCCTCGGGGTGGGCAGGCTCAGGGACGGCGTCGAGTGGGAGGACGACCGGCCGCTGCGGACGCGGGTGCTCACCCTGAGCCTCACCTTCGACCACCGTGCCGTCGACGGGGCGCCCGCGGCCGAATATCTGCGCACGGTCGGTGACTTGCTGCGCAGGCCCCTACGGCTGCTGCTGTGATCGGCGCTCTATGTGGCCGGGTCGGCGATCCGCTCCGCGAGAGCGCCGACCTCACGGACGAACGAGCGGTGCCCCAGCGACCGGTAGACGTCGTCGCCCCGGACCTGTGAGATCGCCGCGGTCTCCAGCAGAGCCAGCAGGCCCAGGCCGATCACCGCCGCCTCCGCGTCGGAGACGGACGCGCGGGCCTTGCGGATCAGCCGCACCAGCTCGTCCAGCAACTCGCTGCGGCTCTCCTGGCGCAGGGCCTCCGCTTCCTGGCTCATGCCGGCCGACGACACGAAGAACACGGTGGCGGCGGAACGGTGTTCGCCCAGCCAGGACAGCAGCGTGGTGACCGCCGCGCCGATGTCCGAGCCGGGCTCGTGTGCCTCGGTGAGCGCCTGCAACTGCTCGCGCAGTGCGGTGGTGAACGCCCGCATCCCCTCTGCCAGGACCTGGTCCTTGGAGGAGAAGTGGTAGTAGACCGCTGCCGAGGTCATCTCCGCGCGAGCGGCGATGTCGGCCACCGTCACCTCGTCCGGCGGCTGGGTGGCGAACAGCTCGGTGGCTGCTTCGATCACCCACTGCTTGCGCGACGGACGGTGAGCGGCGCGGGTTCCGGAGGTCGTCATGATGTCAAGTATGCCGGGCGGCGAGTGTCCCGTAAGCCCACGCGCAGCAGGAATTACTCCGCCGGCCGGTTGGAGTTACTGGATAGCATGGTCAGTACACAGGGCCCGCGGACGCGGGGTCACGGCAGCCGGCAGGGAGCATGATGGCCAGCACGAAGAACGGCAAGCAGCCCGCCCACCGACCCTCGCGGCGGCAGCACATCATCACCGCCGCCGTGCGGGTGTTCGGCCGCAACGGCTTCGCGGAGACCAGCATCCAGGACATCGCGGACGAGGCCCAGGTGGTGCCCACGGCCGTCTACTACCACTTCGACGGCAAGGAAGAGCTGCTCGAACTCGCCATGCGGCGCGTGTTCGACCAGCTGAACGCGGTCGTGGAGGCGGCCCGTCCCGAGTCCGAGCCGGGTGACGCGGAAGGGCTGATCCGCGTCATCGACGCCGTGTGGGACTGGGTGGAACAGAACCCGGACGAGGCTCGCCTGTACCAGGTGCAGGTCGCCTCAGCCAACGGCAGCGTCAAGGTGCTGCGGGACGAGTTCGAGCAGCGGCACGTCCAGCGTGGCTACGACTATCTGCCCGAGGGCACCACCCGCAGCCCTCGGGCGGCGAAGGTACGGCACGCGTCACAGGCGCTCGCGGTCCGCACCCTGATCAGTACGACCATGCTCGTCACCGCGCTGCGGGCGGAGGGAGGACCGCTGTCCCAGCTGCCCTCCCGCTCCGTGCTGGAGGCGGTCAGGGAGCTGGCGCTGCGCATCGTCGCCACCGAGCAGAAACCAGCGAAGCCTGCGAAAACAGCGAAAGCGGCGAAATCTGTGAAGTCGGCCAAGCCGGCCACATCACGGACCTGAGGCGGTTCACCAGGCCAGTGGCCTGCGGTCGGCGAACAGCCCGCCGGTCGTCTCGTCGCCCTCGGGCAGGGTCGCCAGCCAGACCGGGGTGTCCGCCCCTCCCGCGGACCGCGCGGGGCGGAGGGCCCGCCCATGCCGCTGCGGGTCCAGCCGGGGTCGGCGGCGTTGACCAGGACGCCGGTGCCGGACAGCTCGGCGGCGAGCATGCGGGTCAGGGCGTTGAGCGCCGTCTTGGAGATCCGGTAGGCGGGATGCCGGCCGGAGTCCATCAGCGCCAGTGAGCCGTACGAGCTGGTGACGTTCACGACCCGCCCGTAGCCGGCCTTCACCATGCCCGGGACGACGGCCTGCGCCACCCGCCAGGCGCCGGTGAAGTTGGTGTCCAGCGTGGCGCGCAGGATGTCCTCGTCGACGTAAGGGGGCCGCAGATCCCCGTCCAGCGACACCCCGGCGTTGTTCACCAGCACGTCGATCCCGCCGGTCAGTTCTTTCGCTTCCCGGACCGCTTCGGTGACGCTCCGCGCGGAGGTCACGTCCAGGGCCAGCGGCACCGCCGCCGGGCCGATGGCACGGCATGCCTCCTCGGCGGCCTCCGGTTTTCGCGCCGCGACCAGGACACGCAGCCCCCGGTCCGAGAGCTGCCGGCCGATCTCCAGACCGATTCCCCGGGCCCCGCCCGTGACGAGTGCGGTTCTGCCGTCGTGCTGCATGGCGGTGTCCGCCCCTTTCACACCGTGAGGACCGAGCAGGCGCTGATCCCGGGCGCCCCGTAGACATGGGTGAAGCCCACCCGGGGAGCGCCGGGCACCTGCAGACCCGGCGCCCGGCCCTGCAACTGCCGTACGACCTCGTGGAACTGCCGCAGCCCCGAGGCGCCGACGGGCTCCCCGCCGGCCAGACATCCGCCGTCGGTGTTGACCGGTATCCGGCCCGCGGCATCGGTGTCCCCGGCGGCCAGCAGCGCCTCCTGCTCGCCGTGGCCGCACAGCCCGGTCTCCGCCAGGTGGATCAGCTCCGAGCCGCTGTCGGTGTCCTGCAACTGGGCCACCTGCACGTCCGCGGGACGCAGCCCCGCCGTGCGGAAGACCGCCTCAGCGGCGTCCACGCTGGGGCTGCGGTGCGGTCCCGGCGGCAGCCAGGGCGAGAACACCTCGAACGAACCGAACCGCCGGGTCCTGAAGGCCAGCGACGCGAGCCTGACCGGCCGTTCGCACAGGTCGAACGCGCGGTCGCCGAGCGCCAGCACCAGCGCGGCCGCGCCTTGTCCGGGCGAACAGAACATGTACTGGGTGAGCGGGGGACTGACCTCGGCGGAGTCAAGGATCTCCCGCTCCGTCAGCGGCTTGCGCCGCCAGGCCAGGGGGTGGTGCGAGCCGTTGCGGAAGGCCCGTGCCGCCACCATCGCCAGCGCCCGCTCCGAGATCCCGTGTTCGTACAGGTACCGCCGGGTCTTGAGGGCGAAGAACTGGGTGGTGAGCATCATGCCGGTCTCGGCGTACCAGTCGCCCAGACCGTAGCGGGCGGCGGAGACGTGGAACGCGCCCCGCTCGTGTTTGTCGAACCCCACGGCCAGTCCCAGGGAGGCCTCGCCCGCACGCAGGGCGTTGGCCACCGTGAGCACGGTGGAGGCGCCGGTCGCGCAGCCGTTCTGCACGTTGACGAACGGCACTCCGGTCAGGCCCAGCCGGCCCACCAGGGTGTCGGGCTTGCCGGACACGTCGGAGCCGCCGGCCGCGTAGCCGATGTCCTCCCAGGCGACACCGGCGTCGGCCAGCGCCTCGCGTATCGCACGCTCGGCCATGTCCATCCCGGTGACGCTCTCGTCGCGGCCGAAGGGATGCATCCCGCAGCCCACGACATAGACGTCGTCGGCCCGCCTCATCGTCCGCCGTCCCGGTCCGGTGCGAACGCGAAGGTCAGCACCTCGGTCCCGTCCTCGTCCTGGTACGCCGTCACCGTGGTGAGCCGGACCGGCAGACCGATCCGGATCTCCGCGCGGGGCACCGCCAGCCGCGCTTCGACCAGCACCTCGCCGAGGTCCACATAGCCCACGTGGTAGGCCCGGTGGCCGCCGGACGGCGGCCGGTACGGCGGTTTCGGCGGGAACGCCTGGAGCGTCCACGACCACACCCGCCCGCTCACCGGCAGCACCCGAGCGGACATCACCCCGTCCGGACACCTGGGGCAGGAGTCCTGCCGGGGGAAGACGACGGTGCCGCAGGCGGAGCAGCGGGCGCCCACGAGACGCGGTGGATCCCCGGCGTCGGAACCTCCGCCGAACGCCCCGCTCTCGAACAGGGACTCGTCGATGAGTCTGGTGGCCATGCCGTCCCGCCTTCCACGTCACCAGCCCAGCAGCCCGGCCAGCCGTTCCCGATGGTGTGCGGCGCCGCCCAGCAGGACCGCGTCCGACTGGGCCCGCCGGAAGTACAGGTGGGCGTCGTGCTCCCAGGTGAAGCCCATCCCACCGTGGAACTGCACGCACTCGGCGGCGACGGAGACGAACGCCTCGCCGCACCACGTCTGCGCCACCGCCGCCGCTTCGGCCAGCGCCCCCGGTGAGCCGTCCGCCAGGACCGCGCGCACCACGGCCGACCGTGCGGCCTCGACCTGGAGCAGCATGTCGGCGCAGGCGTGCTTGACCGCCTGGAAGCCGCCGATCGCCCTGCCGAACTGGGTGCGGTCGCGTACATGGGCCACCGTCATGTCCAACGCGGCCTGCGCACCGCCGAGTTGCTCGGCGGCCAGGGCGATGAGCGCCACGTCCAGGGCGCGGGAGACGACGTCCGCTCCCTCGCCGCCGGCGGTCAGCGCCCTGGCCCGGGCCCCGGAGAAGGTGACCACCGCCTGTCCCCGGCTCAGGTCCAGCGTGGGCACGCGGCGCACTGTGACGCCAGGTTCGCGCGGGTCGGCCAGGAAGAGGTCCACGCCCTCGGGCCCGGCCGCGGCCACCACCAGCGCCTCGGCGTCGGCACCGTCGAGGACGAACGGCGCGGTGCCGTCCAGCAGCGGGACACCACCCTGCCGGGAGACGGCCACCGGCACGGCGCCGGGCCGCCACACCCCGTCGGGCGCGGCCACCGCCAGGGCATGCACGGTCCCCTCGGCGAGCTCGGCCAGCGCCTTGTCGGCCGTACCGCAGCCGGCCAGCACCTGCCCGGCCAGCACGGTGGAGGACAGCAGCGGTACCGGTGCCAGCGTCCTGCCCAGCTCCTCGCAGACGGCGGTGATCTCGGCGAGGCCGCCGATACCTCCTGCCGACTCGGGCAGACCGAGGGCCGCGAGGCCGACCTGCCGGCCGAGGGTGTCCCACAACTCGGCGTCGATGCCGGGGGCTTCCTCGGACAGCCGGCGTACCGCGGCGGTGCCGCCGGCGTCGGCGCACACCGACCGCACGGTCTCGCGCAGGTCGTCCAGCTCGGTGTCCGACAGGGCGGTGCCCTCTGTCGTGGTGCTCGTCATCGTGCGCTCCCGCTTTCGTCCTGCCGCTGCCGCAGGGCACTGTGCGCGGCGGCCATGCGGGCCACCGGTACGCGGTGCGCGGAACAGGAGACGTAGTCGAGGCCGACGTCGTCGCAGAAGGCGATCGACTCCGGGTCCCCGCCGTGCTCACCGCACACGCCGAGCTTGATGCCGGGCCGTACGCTCCGTGCCCGTTCGGCCGCCAGGGCGACGAGCGCGCCCACCCCGTGCGGGTCGAGCCGGGCGAACGGGCTGGCGGTCAGGAACCCGCGCTCCTGGTATGAGGCGAGCACCTGGCGCTCCACGTCGTCCCGGGAGAACCCGTAGGTGAGCTGAGTGAGGTCGTTGGTGCCGAAGGAGAAGAACTCGGCGTGCTCGGCGAGTTCGCCGGCCAGCAGCGCGGCCCGCGGGGTCTCGATCATCGTGCCGAGCCGGTACGGGACCGCCACCCCGGTACGGGCGGCGACCGCGTCGGCGGCACCGCGCACGTACGCGGCCGCGGCGGCGAGTTCCTCCGGCAGGCTGACGAGCGGGATCATCACCTCCAGTTCCGGCCGCACTCCGGTGGCGGCGACATCGGCCCAGGCGGTGAAGAGCGCCTCGGCCTGCGCCGGGTAGAGCCTCTCGTGCAGCAGTGCCAGCCGCACCCCGCGCAGTCCGAGCATCGGGTTCGCTTCGCGCAGTGCGGCGGCCCGCTGCTCCTCGCCCGCGTCCAGGGCCTGCCCGGGGGCGGGCAGGAACTCGTGCAGCGGGGCGTCCAGCAGGCGCACGGTCACCGGGCGGTTCCCGACGGCGGCCAGCAGCGCGCGGAAGTCCTCGTGCTGCGCGCGCTCCAGCGCCACCAGGGCTTGGTCGCGGGCGGTCGGGTCGGCGGCCAGGATCACCCGGCGGATCAGCGGCAGCCGCTCGCCGAGGAACTGGTGCTCCGTACGGCACAGTCCGACACCCTCGGCGCCCAGGGCGAGGGCGGTGTCGACCTCGGCGGCGGTGTCGGCGTTGACCCGCACGCCCAGCCGGCGCACGCGTCCCCCCACTCCAGCAGGGTGGACAGCTCGGGCGGCGGCCCGGCGACACTGACGCTCAAGGTCCCCGCGTAGACGGCGCCGGTACGGCCGTCCAGCGAGACCGGGTCGCCCTCGCG
>KE354344.1 GCA_000415505.1 Streptomyces afghaniensis 772 | reverse complement strand
CACGACCCGCGTACCGTCCGCGGCCACGTTCGAGGCGACGTTCACTGGACACGCACGACCGCTCCGGTCGCGCCCCCGGGGACCGCGGGCCGAGCCCCCGCCGACCACGGAGGTCCGTCCCCGCCCGGTCAGCCGCAGCTGGGGGTGGCAGCAGCTCCTGCACCTGCGCGGGGGTGATCCGGCGTACGGCGGCCTCGCGGCCGAGCGCCCCGTCCCGGGCCAGGTCGGCGGCCAGACACACCGCCGCCCTCAGTGGCGGGCGGAGCTGCGCCGAGGCGGCGAGCAGGGAGATCTCGTCGTCGCGCACCTCGAAGTCGACCGACACCGGCGCCTGCAGGTGACGCTCCAGGGTGAGCAGGGAGTGCTCCAGCAGGGCGGTCCCGCCCGCGAGCCGGTCCAGCGGTTCACCGGTGTGCGGCGGCGGAGCGCTGCGGCGCACTCCCCGGAAGAAGGAGCCCTGGGGGGAGAGCCGCCCGGTCTCCGGATCGCGGCTGACCGCCGTGCCGTAGCCCGAGTGGTCCGCCGGGCCGATGCGCAGCGCCTGCACGTGCAGGGCGAGGCTCAGACCGGCGGGGAGCCGCTGGGCCCGGCGGGACCTCCGCGCCCGCGGCGAGTCCCACCTGGCGAGGAGGGCGCGGGCCGCCAGCGCGAGCTGCTGCGCCGGGTCGTCCGGGAAGGGCCGGGATCCGTGCCGCGCCACCAGGGACAGCAGTGCTTCCACCCGCGCCCGCGGCTCGGGCGTGTCCAGGAGGGCGTCGTCGAGCTCCGCACCGGACACGCCGAGGGCGTACTCGGCGATCATTCGTACAGTGGCGGCCCATACCTCGTACAGGGCCTCCGCGCGCCCGATGACGGCACACAGGTCGTCGGCGTTGCCCGAGGTCACGCCGAGACAGGCCAGGTCGGGCGGCAGTCCCGCGATCTCGGTCGGCGCGCTCGCCGACAGACGCAGCAGCAGCGGCCGTCCCGTGTCGCCGATCCGCCGCCCCGCGAGCTGTTCGACGAGACCGACGGCGGCCTCGGCGGTGTCGGGTTCGCCCAGTGACGCGGAGGCGCCCGCGGGCACGGTGAGCCCCGGCACGACCGGCAGCCCGAGGGCCACCAGCCGGTCCATCGCCGCGCCGTGCGCGCCGAGTTCGCCGGCGTCGAGGCCCCGGCTCCTGCCCTGCCCATAGGGCACCAGGACCCGGCCGGGGGCTTCGGAGGGCTCGAGAAGAGCGCCGGATTGTGCTGCGAGGGGGCCCGCTGCGCGGTCGGCGACGCTCACCCCCGGCTCCTCGTGACCAGTTCCTCTTCCCGGGCCTCGTCCTCGGCCCGGCTGATCCCCAGCACGAGCAGCAGTTCCTGGTGCAGCCGCATCCACACGGTGTGGTACGAGTCGCACAGCGGCGAGGCCAGCCACTCCACCGCGCCGTCGTCGAAGCGGTCGAGGGCGTCCTCCAGGTCCGTGAGGTACCGGCCGCTGCCCGCGAGCACCCGCTCCAGTCTGCGCAGCACGGGCTGGATGGCCTCGTGCACGTCTTCCAGTGACTCGCGCACCTCGGCGTCGTAGGCGTCGTCGGAGTGGTCGTTCGCGGTGCCGTCGGGGCGGCACTGCCATGCCGTGCACACGTCGCGGATCTTCCGGTTGACCGGCAGGAACGCCTCGTACGCAGCGGTGATCCGTTCCTCCTGCTCGGAGCCGGCGGGAACCCGCAGGATCCGCGCGGCGGCGGCCTTGGCCCGCTCGGTCGGCAGCACCACCGGTCCCTTCACCATCGCCAGCCCGGTCTCGACCAGCGGACGGTGCTCGGACTCCGGCCGACCGCGCCACATGCCCCGCAGGACGAGGTCGACGACGGCTTCGCCGAGATGCTCGTCGGGAGCGTCCGGAAGGCCCACGGCAGCAGATTGCATCGCCACACCTTTTCCCCGGCTCTGTGGTGACCGGTTCCTCGGATCTGTGTTGCCCGGAGGTTACGCCCCGACAAGCCTGTTAGTGAAGAGGGACTCAAGAAACACTTTCCGGCGCGCCGGTCTCGGCCCGGCTGTCGCCCGCCTTCGCGCGATCCCGGGCGGCGAGGAACGCCGCCATGCGGTCCCGCGCCTCCTGGCCGTCCGCCAGGGCGGCGATCAGTCGCGCCTCCTCGGCGAGGTGGCGGCCGAGTTCGTCGCCTGTTCCGGCGCGCAGCAGGCCCTTCGCGGCGCGCAGCGCGTCACCGGCGCCGGCGGCCAGGCCGGCCGCGGTGCGGTGCGCCGCGACGTCCAGTTCCTCGCCCTCCACGGAGCGGGAGACCAGGCCCCATCGTTCGGCGTCGTCCCCGGTCAGGACCCGGTTGGTGAGGATCAGGTCCGCCGCCCTGCGGGGGCCCACCAGGCGTGGCAGGAACCACGAGGCCCCGCAGTCCGGCGTCAGCCCGATCGCCGTGTACGCCAGCCGGAACCGCGCGGACCGCGCCGCCAGGACGATGTCGCCCACAGCGCCAGGCCGACCCCGCCGCCCGCGGCCGCGCCGCGCACGGCGGTCACCACCGGCACCGGCAGCTCGTACAAGGCC
>KE354343.1 GCA_000415505.1 Streptomyces afghaniensis 772 | reverse complement strand
GGCGGCGCGGCCGAGCGGTGCGTGACATCGTGGGGGCATGAGCATCGACGTCCGTCCGGCCACGGTCTTCGAGGACGTCCGTGCCGTGCTGGGGCCGAAGTCGCCCGGTGCGAACGTCTGCTGGTGCCTGAGCTACCGGATCCCCTCCAAGCTCAACAACGAACTGCGCGGACCGGCCCGAGGCGAGTACGTCGCAGAGCTGTGTCACCAGGAGCCCCCGCCCGGCGTGCTCGCCTACGACGGCGACGAACCGGTCGGCTGGGCCGCCGTCGCCCCGCGCGCGGACACCTCCTTCGCCCGCAACCGCAAGATCCCGCACGTCGACGACCTGCCCGTCTGGTCGCTGTGGTGCGTCCGGGTACGCCCCGGCCACCGGAAACAGGGCATCTCGCACGCCCTCATCGCCGGCGCGGTCGAGTTCGCCCGCGCCCACGGCGCACCGGCGATCGAGGCGTACCCGCTCGACAACGGCGACGCCAAGGTCGACCTGACGATGGCGTACCCCGGTCTCCGGAAGAACTTCGAACGCGCCGGCTTCACCTACGCGGCAGCGACCACCTCGGTGCTGGCCGGTCATCCCCGGATCCTGATGCGGCTCGACCTGCGCACTCACGCGCACACATAAATGCCCGACCGCTGGCGACGGGGGATGCACCAGCGGTCGGGCTATGGCCAAGGGTAACAAGCGCTTGCCCATCGGAAGCGACTGTTCGTCAGCAAAGCCGGTGGTGTGACTCGTATCACTCAACTGCAGTGGTTGCCGGGCCTGTTGGGCGGCCCGGTCCCGTCAGGGCTCGCACGGCGGGTCGTAGGACAGCCGGGGCAGGTACTCGCCCCAGGTCTCCGGTGTCAGAACGCCCCGGGTCATCGTGCAGACGCGGCGTGCGGCCTCGTCGACGTCCAGGTTCCACAGCCGGATGGTGTCGGTGCCGCTCGACACCCCGATCATGTGGCTGTTCGGGCTGAACGACAGGAAGGTGCCGCCGCTCTTGGCGTTGGGGCTCATCGACTGGCCGATCGCGGTGGCCCTGTCGGGGTCGGAGACGTTCCAGAGCCGTACGGTGCTGTCGTTGCCGCCGCTGGCCAGGGTATGGCCGCTCCGGCTGAACGTCAGGGACACGACGGCCTCGGTGTGGCCCGTGAGGCTCGTCCGCTGCGAGGCCTTCGAGGGGTCCTCCAGGTCCCAGAGCCGGACCGAGTTGTCGTCACCGCCGCTGGCGAGTGTCTTCCCGTCGGGGCTGTAGGCAAGGACGTTGACCGCTCCGAGATGGCCCTTGAGGGGCGCGCCGCGCAGGACGGCACGTCCGGGGTCCGTCACCTTCCACAGCCGGATCGTGCCGTCGGCGCTGCCGCTGGCGAGCGTACGGCCGTCCGGGCTGAAGACGAGGGAGTTGACGTACCCCTTGTGACCGGTCAGGGGCGCGCCGAGCGGGCGGGGACGGGACGGGTCGCCGATGTCCCACAGCTGGACGGTGCGGTCGTCGTCGGCGGTCGCCAGCAGGCGCCCGTCCGGGCTGAAGGCCAGCGGATCGGCGAACCGGATGCGCAGGGGGACGGGGGAGCCGTGGGGGACGGGGCGGTCCGGATCGCCGAGGTTCCACAGCTGCAAGGCCCGGTTCCCCGTCACCACCGCGAGGGTGCGGCCGTCCGCGGAGAACTCCAGGGAGCGTACGCCGCCCTTCGGCCGGAACGGTTCGCCCATCGGTACGGGCCTGCCGGGCTTGCGTACGTCCCACAGCCGGACCCGTCCGTCGAGCGCGGCCGTCGCGAGCACCCGCCCGTCCGGCCGGAACACTCCGGTCCGGCCGATCATGTCCGCCGTCGGCAGCGCCCACAGCCGGACCTTGTTGTCGCCCGACCCGGTGGCCAGGGTGCGCCCGTCGGGGCTGAAGCCGAGCGCGTACATCTCGCCGCTGCTGCCCGCCAGGGGCGCGCCGACCTGCGACGGGTACGCCGGATCACCGACCTTCCACAGACTCGCCGTGCTGTCCGCGCTGGCGGCGGCGAGCATGCTGCCGTCGGGGCTGAAGGCCACGGACCACACCGGGCCCGTGTGGCCGGTGAGCGGCGCTCCGATCGCTGCCGGGTGACGCCGGTCGGCCATGTTCCAGAGCCGGACGGTGTTGTCCGAGCTACCGCTGGCGAGCGTACGGCCGTCGGGACTGAAGGCCACGGAGTGCACCGTGGCGGTGTGGCCGGTCAGCGGCTCCCCGACCGGCTCCGGACGCCGCGGATCCGCCACGTCCCACAGCCGGATCGTGCCGTCGTCGCCGCCGGCTGCCAGCGTCCGGCCGTCCGGGCTGAACGCCACCGAGCGCACGGCGGCCTTGTGCCCGGTCAGCGGCTTCCCCAGTGCCCGCGGCCGGCGCGGATCGGCCACGTCCCACAGCCGTACGGTGTGATCGTCGCCGACGGAGGCCAGGGTGCGCCCGTCCGGGCTGAAGGCGACCAGGTAGATCGTGCCGTCGTGGCCGGTCAGGGGCTTGCCGAGCTGCTTCGGCCGGCCGGGCTCGGTCACGTCCCACAACCGGATCGTGCCGTCGTCGGAGGCGCTGGCCAGGGTGCGCCCGTCCGGGCTGAAGACCGCGCTGCTGACCCAGCTGGTGTGGCCGGTGAGCGGCTTGCCCAGGGGCTTCGGACGCTTCGGGTCCGTCACGTTCCACAGCCGTACGGTCCGGTCGTAGCTGGCGGTGGCGAGGGTGTGGCCGTCCGGGCTGAACGTGGTGAGGTAGACGGCGCCGCTGTGGCCGACCAGCGGCGTGGACAGCGGGGCGTTCACGATGGAGATCAGACGGCTGCTCGCGCCCTTGTCGTCCGGCCGCAGCCGGTGTGCCACCAGGTCGAGCTGCGCGGACAGCGAGGGATCCGTGTACTGGACGCGGTCGGCCTGGGCGAGCACCTGTTCGAACACGGCCTCGTCCCGCTGCTTCCAGGCGACGACGGCCGCCCCGACGGCCAGCACCGCCAGCACGACCAGGGTCGCCACCGCGCCCCGGCTGATCCAGATGATGCGCCGGCGCAGCCGGACCGAGGCGGCCAGGAACTCCACCGCGCTCCGGGTCAGAAACGTGTCCCCGGCGGATTTGGCCCACCCGTGGGCCTGTTCCAGCCGGGAGCCCCGGTAGAGGAGCGAGGTGTCGCGGTCCGACTCCTCCCAGGCCCGGCCGTCCTCCTCCAGGCGCTGGCGCAGCAGGTTGCCCTGCCGGTCGTCGTCTATCCAGTCGCGCAGCCGTGGCCAGGCGTGCAGCAGCGCCTCGTGGGTGATCTCCACGGTCTCCGCGTCGAGCGTCACGAGCCGGGCGCGGACCAGCGCCTCCAGCGACTCCTCGGTCTTGCCGGGGTCGGTCGACTCCTCGGCCAGCTGGCGCCGGGTGCCCCGCCTGCGCGTGGCCTGGGTGTCCTCGCCCAGCCGGACCAGCCGGAGCAGGAGCAGCCGGGCCGCCGTGCGCGCCGCCGGGTCGAGACCGGACCAGGCCCGCTCGGCCGTCGCCGCGACCGCGCCCTGGATGCCGCCGGCCGCGCGGTACCCGGCGAGCGTCAGCCGGCCCGCCTTCCTTCGTTGCCAGGTGGCGAGCAGGGCGTGCGAGAGGAGCGGCAGCACTCCCGAGTCGTGCGCCCCGCGCGGGCCGTCGGCGCTCACCTCCCGGACGATCAGCTCCGCCAGGCCCGGCTCCAGTTCCAGGCCGACGGCCTTGGCCGGGCCCGTCACCGCCTCGCGCAGCTCCGCCGTGGTCAGGGGTCCGAGCACCATGTGCCGGTGCTGGAGCGCGTCGGCCAGCTCGGGATACCTCAGGCACTGCTCGTAGAAGTCGGCCCGTATGCCCAGCACCACGACCGCCGGGGCCGGGTCGCCGTCGCCGGCCGGCGAACAGGCGGCGTGCAGGACCTCGACGAAGGCACGCCGCTCCGCCTCGTCGGGGCAGAGGGTGAACGTCTCCTCGAACTGGTCCACGATGACGACCGGCCGTGCGCCGGACGGCGCCGCGCGCCGTGCCCAGGCGGCGACGGCGGCGCGGACGTCAGGGCCCCTGGGGGCGCGTGGGCCCACGGTGGCGGGGACGACGGGGTCCTCCGCCCTGGGGACGCGTGGGCCTACGGCGGTGGGGACGACGGAGTCCTCCGCGGCGGGTGCGTCGGCCGCGGCCCCGGCCGGGACGACCGGCCCCAGCTCCGGGATGCACCGGGTCAGCTCCGCCAGGGGATGACCGCCGGGTACGAGCTGTACGACCTCCGTCGCCCGGCGGCCCCGGCCCGCGCCGTCACCGCCGGTACCGCCGTCGTCGCCGTCACCACGGGCGCCGCCGTCAAGGTCCTCGTCCAGCGCCCCGTCCCGCAGGGCGGGCACCAGCCCGGCGTTCAGCAGCGAGGACTTCCCCGCGCCCGAGGCGCCCACCAGCATGACCAGGCCGCCCGTCCCCGCCACGGCCCGGAGCTGGGCGACGAGCGCGTCCGTGCTCCGCTCCCGGCCGAAGAACCACCGGGCGTCCTCCCTGCGGTACGAGGCCAGCCCCCGGTACGGGCACACCCCGCCGGGCGGCGCGGGCGGCGTCTCGGCGTCCGGCCGCCCCTGCTCCGCGGAGTCCGGGCCGCGCTCGGCGACGGGGCCGGCCACCGCCGCCTCCCACAGCCGCTGCCACTGGCCGAGGTCGTACAGGCCCGGCGACACCGGCGTGGGCCGCGCGCGCCGCGCCTCGGGGATCAGCACGTGCAGCACCGCCGCGAGGGCGGTGAACTGGGCGGGTACGTTGCGTGCCCGGCGCCAGTCGCTGATGCGCTGCGCGGACACCCGGACGGGACGCCCGCGTTCGTCGACCCGCTGGAGCCGGGCGACCGCTTCGGACACACGTTTGAGCGGCGGGTTCCCGGCTTCCTTGTACAGCAGCGCGAGGCGCTCCGCGAAGGCCGTGCGTGCCCCGGAGTCGGAACCCAAGGTCTCCACTCCTCAACTCCCCGCGCCTGGACGTCCGGACCGGAAAACTCACTCTATATGCCTGACCTGCGGTAATACGGCCCACCCGGAACCGGAGACTCCTCGTCGGCGGCCGAAACTGGCAGGATCCGGACGCAGCAGCGCACTCATCCGGTCAACTTCCTGCGGAGTCAGACGAAGTGCCCCCACCGTTCGGTACCGGTCCCCACGAGGGGAGGGACCGGTACCGGACGACGTGGTGATCCTCCCCGCCGGACCGCGCTCTCCAACCCTGGATAACTGACGACCCGTCAGCTATGGTCTGCCTGCCGTTGCCAAGGCCGGCCTGCGTACCGCTTCCGGAGCGACGTACAAGCGACGTACAGGGGTGAGCACAGTGGAGACACGTCCCGAGAGCCCGCGACCGCAGGGCGCCCCGCGCTGGGTGGCGATGCACTACCGGCCGGCCGAGCGGACATGGCGGGCAGCCGCGGAGTCGCCCCACCGCTCACCCGTACTGCACGCCCTCGGCGAGATGACCCAGACCCTGCGCGCACGCGGTGACGAGGTGACCTTCGCCCTGTGGGGTCCGAAGGACGGCGACTGGCACCGGTTCGACACACCCTTGGAGCCGGCGGCTCCGTCCCGGCCGGAACCGGAGGCCTCCGCCGCCGAACCGAGCGGCCTGGCGGAACGCATGACCGGCCGCCGCCACCAGGTCCTCATGTCCGGGCTGGGCAAGGCGGGCCTCTACGACCTTTCCGCCGAGGACGACGCGACCGTCCAGGCCCTCGCCGAGCGGCTCGACGAGGCCGCCGTACGCCGGGTCGCCCACTGGCTCGCGGCGGCCGGCGCGCGGTAGGGCGGGCCGGTTCAGCGGGCCTTGCGCCGGGCAGGCAACACCTCGGGTCCCACCGGCTTCCGGTATCGGCCGGTGGGTGGACGAGGGGGATGAAAGAGATGAAGGGGCAAAAACTCTCTGTCGACCGCGAGCTCTGCTACGGCTCCGCCGAGTGCGTCCACAGGGCACCGCGGGTCTTCGAGTTCGTCGACGGCTTCGGTGTCGTCCGCCCGGGCCACGAAGAAGCGGGCGACGCCCCGGAGATCCTGGAGGCGGCGGAGAAGTGCCCCAGCCAGGCCATCAGCATCACCGTCACCGACGCGCCCTCCTCACCGGACGGTCCGTAGCGAGGGCCCATGCCGGTACCGAGCCTGCTCGCGGTCTTCGCCCACCCCGACGACGAGTCCCTGGTGGCGGGCGGCACCCTCGCCCGGCACGCGGCGGCGGGCGCCCGCACGGCGGTCGTCACGGCCACCTGGGCGGCGGACACCCCGCGCGCGGCGGAACTGGCCGACGCCCTCCACATCCTCGGCGCCGGCCGGCCACGCATGCTGGGCTACGCCGACTCCCGCGTCCCACGGTCGGCCCCGGGCAGCCCGCGCCTGTGCGACGCCCCGCTCGACGAGGCGGTGGGCGCCCTGGTCGCGCGGATCCGGGACTTCCGCCCGGACGTCGTCGTCACCCACGACGCCTACGGCGGCCTGACCGGCCACGAGGACCACGTACACACCCACCGCGTGACGCTGCTGGCGGTCCACGCCGCCGGCCTCGAACGCCTCTACCCGGAGGCCGGTGAGCCCTGGCAGCCGAGCGCCCTGTACCTGTCCACGCACCCGCACTCCGCCGTCCGGGCGTGGGGCGGCCACCTGGCCGCCACGGGCAAGACGATGCGCACGGTCCCGGACGACCGGGTCACGGCGACCGTCGACGTCACCCCCTGGCTGGACCGGAAGATCGCCGCCGTGCTGGCGCACCGCACGGAGGTGGAACGGGGAGCCGCCCCGGGCCTGATCGCCGCGCTGCCGGAACCTGAGCGGGAGCAGTTGCTCGGTACGGAGTGGTACATCCGCCACGACCCTGTCGTCCGGGCGCCGGCGGGGACGGAGCTCCAGCCATAGGCCGGTGACCGGCTCAGGTCGGTGCGCCGCTCAGTCCCCCGCTCAGCGCACCGCTCATTGCCCCGCTCAGTGCCCCACCGGAAAAGGCCACCGAAAACCGGCCAGCGCCCGGGCCCTGGCCTCCACCACCGCCATCCGGGCCGCGCGCTCGGCTCGGTCCACATGGGCCGTCTGCCCGGTCACCTGCCCCTCCCACTTCCGGTACAGCAGCCCGACCTCCCCCGAGAACCACCCGCGGCTCACGGCGTTCAGTGCGAGCAGCAGCCCCGTGTCCTCGGACGCGGGCAGCGCCATCCAGCCGCCGAGGGCGAGCAACAGCTCCCGGCGGACGAACAGCGACGCCGGATGGACCGGTGCGAGGAAGCCGTTGGCCTTCCAGTGCTCGAAGACGACCCCGCGCTCGATCGGCCCCTGGTCGGGGTCGCCCGGGAAACCGACCGTCGACCCGTCGGGCATGAGGTCCAGCACGCGCGACGTCGCCCACCCGAGCCCGCTGTCGGCCTCCAGCGCCGCCAGATCCCGCGCGAGCGTGCCCGGCGTCAACTGGTCGTCGGCGTCCAGGACCTTCACGTACGCACCCTCGGCATGCGCCAGCGCGATGGTCCGGGCGACACCAGGGCCCCCGGGGCGGCCCTGCCGGAACGTCACCCGCTCGTCGTCGGGCACGTACGGCCGTACGTCCGCGCTCTCCCCGTCCTCCTGGATCACCCAGTGCCACGCCCAGCCGTCCGGAAGCCACTGCTCGCGCAGGGACTTGTGAGCCTCCGGCAGGAACCGTGCCGACGGGCCGTGCACAGCGGTGACGACGACGATGCGCCCGCTCACGCCCGCACTCACCACCTCTCACTCACCCCACGCACACGGAAGGGGCCGCCGAGCATAGCGCGGCCTGTTGGGACGCCTGTTCTGCGTGCGGGAGGGGCGCGTCAGGACCCCGCGGTCGACGACCGGCCCCGGGTGAGCGACAAAGGCGGCGCCGGCCTCGGGACTCTCCGGCTCGGCAGGCGCGCGCTATCCACCGGCAGCCAGTGAAGAGACCAGCACCGCCCCGCCCCCCAGGACGACCAACTGCACGACGCCGGGGATACGCCATCCCAGGGCGAGGAGGCCACCGCCTGTCAGTACTGCGCCGCCTCCCAGAAGCCACAATGCCTGCGACGCCGCCCGCGACGCACTCGTCGGACTGACGCCGTCGCTTTCGTAGCTGTCGGCCCATCCCGCCACCCCAACGCCGTACACCGACCAAGCGATGAGCATGAAGTCGATGACGAGTAGCGCCAGGCTGACCCCGATCTGCTGGCCGGTTGACGGCTCATTCGCCCGTCTCATGCCCACTGCCGTCCCGTCTGCAGGCGACGATCCACTGAGTACATGCGGTCAGCATGGTGCGGCAGCGGACACTGCGCATGAGCACAGGTACTCAGATGCGTCGTTCTCGACGAGCTGACCTGCCCCCGCGCGACCTGCGCAAATGCCAGAGTACGGAGCGCTCCTAGGACTGTGGCCCACCGCGCCGTTTCAGTGCCTGTGCCACGCGGGGCAGTTCCTCGTACAGCAGTCGGCCGACCAGCGCCCCGCCGAAGACGACAACGCCCACGCCGACCAGCCAGGACTGGATGACCAGGACGGTTCCGACGGGCCCGTAGGTGACGGTGTTGGATGCGATCAACGGCGAGAAGGCGAGCCTGGAGAAGACCCTCAGGCCGAGCAGCCCGATCACGGTGGCCACGGCGCCGGGCAGCAGGGCACGCCAGCGGACCCTCCCGCCGAGCAGCAGTCGCTGAGACCACCACAGGAACAGGACGGCACTCAGCGACGCGACGGCCCCACCTGCCAGAGGTTGGCGCAGCAGCGTGGTGGTGGCGGAGAGGTAGAGGTATCCGGTGAGGACGCCGAGCCACACCACATGCCGCCACCTGGCCCACCAGCGGGCCGGCGGCAGGCCCCAGACCTTCTCGTAGCCGGTCTGCACCGCCGCCCCGAAGGTCAGGCCGAACACGGCAAGGGCGGCGATGCCGAACGCGGTCGTGGTGCGCAGGGCCTGGCCGGGCGGGGTGAACAACTGCTCGACCTGCCGCCGGGAGGCTCTCGACACACCGAGCCCTTCCCCCAGCCACTGCGCGAACCCCCGCCCGTGCTCGGGATCGGCAGAGGAGACGATGATCAGCAGCGGCACCAGCGTGAGGAACCCCAGCGCCGCGAAGCCCAGCGAACGCGACCACAGCTCGATGGCCTTGCTCCGCCGCCATCCGCGCCCGACTGGAGAGCGGCTGATCACGCGGCGCAGCGGCCCGAACAGAGAGGAACGGTCCGCGGCACCGGAAGGCTTCGTCGGCATGCCCTGTCGAGTACCACGTTCGAAACCCTTGCCGCGCCAGGGCGCGACGCAGAGGTTCCCGGATAGCCTGGAAAACAAGGGGCCACCGAGGTTCAGCAGGCTGTGACTGCCCGCAGGGGGCTCGCACCGGCCCGGATCAACGGCTCGGGAGGCAGGCCATGATCCATTCAGCCGACATCCGCGAGTGGCGCAACCGCAACGTCGTCGACCCGAAGGGCCACAAGATCGGCGTACTCGAAGCGGTCTACGTCGACACCACCACCGACGAACCGGCCATGGCCACCGTCCGCACCGGACTCCCCACCCGCCACCACCTGGCCTTCGTACCCCTCGACGAGGCGATCGTCGGGCCCGGCTACGTCAAGGTCTCCTACGCCAAGACGCTGGTGAAGAAGGCGCCCTCGGTCGGCATGGACGACATCCTGCCCGCCGAGTCGGAGCAGGCGATCTTCCAGCACTACGACATGCCCTACCAGACGGGCGCAGGCGGCGAGCGGCAACTCGCCCGCCGATGACCGCCCGCGTTCAGCCACCCAAGGGAGGCGTACGCGTCATGAACCTCTTGCTGCTTCTCGTTCTGGTCGCCGTCGTGCTGGGAATCATCGGAGTTGCGGCGGAGGGGCTGGGCTACCTACTGATCATCGGGATCGTGCTCCTCGTGGCCGCGCTGGCCCTCATCGCCGTCCGCTGGTCCCAGCGCCCCGGTCGCCGCCCCCTCCGATGACAACGGCAGCCTTCCCACCATTCAACCGGACCAAGGCGAGACAGCCCATGCGGAAGGGGTGCCCCTCACCGAGAGACACCCCTTCTGACCTGCACCATCTATGACCTGCGCGGAGGCGGTGGGATTTGAACCCACGGTGACATCGCTGCCACGACGGTTTTCAAGACCGTTCCCTTCGGCCGCTCGGGCACGCCTCCCCGCGCCGGCCGTGATCGGCGGCGCGGGGACAAGGGTAACGGGTCGGTGCGCGCAGGTGGGGGTCAGTTGTCGCCGATGCGTGAGCCCAGGGTCACCTCGGCCGTGTGCTGCTTGCCGCCGCGCTCGTAGGTGATCGTGACCTTGTCGCCGGGCTGGTGGGTCCAGATCTCGCCGATCAGGGTGGGGCCGGAGTCGATCACCCGGTCGTCCAGCTTGGTGATGACGTCGCCGGGCTTGAGGCCCGCCTTCGCGGCCGGGCCGCCCGGCTCCACCGGTGCCGCGCCGCCCGCGCCCTGGTCGGTGATCTGCGCGCCGTCCGAGCTGTCGTCCAGGGAGACGGACGCGCCGATCTTCGCGTACACCGGCTTGCCGGTCTTGATCAGCTCCTGGGCGACGTACTCGGCCTGGTTGATCGGGATGGCGAAGCCCAGGCCGATCGAGCCGGACTGGCCGGTGCCGAAGCCGCCGTTGCCGGTGGACTGGATCGCGGAGTTGATGCCGATGACGTTGCCCTGCGCGTCCAGCAGCGGCCCGCCCGAGTTGCCCGGGTTGATCGAGGCGTCGGTCTGGAGGGCGCTCATGTACGACGCCTGGCTGCCGCTGCCGTCGCTGGAGGCGACCGGGCGGTTCTTGGCGCTGATGATGCCCGTCGTCACCGTGTCGGACAGGCCGAAGGGGGCGCCGATCGCGATGGTCGCGTCACCGACCGCCACCTTGTCCGAGTCGCCGAGCGTGAGCGGCTTCAGGTCCGACGGGGCGTCCTTGAGCTTGATGACCGCCACGTCGTAGCCCTGCGCGTGCCCGACCACCTCGGCGTCGTACTTCTTGCCGCTCGGGAACGTCGCGGTGAGCTTGCCGCCGTCCACCGCGCCGGCCACGACGTGGTTGTTGGTGACGATGTGGCCCTGCTTGTCGAAGACGAAGCCCGTGCCGGTGCCGCCCTCGCCGTTGGTGCTCTCGGCCTCGATCGTGACCGTGCTCGGCAGCGCCTTGGCGGCCACGCCCGCGACCGTGCCCGGGTCGCGCTTGACGTCACCGCCGCTGCTGGAGGCGGACACCGTCGTCGAGCCGCTGTTGTCGTCGTTGTTCTTCGCCAGCGTGTAGCCGAGACCGCCGCCCAGGCCGCCTGCGACCAGCGCGGCCACCAGGAGCGCGGCGGCCAGACCACCGCGGCCACGGCCGGACTTCGGCGCCGGCTGCTGGTACGAGGAACCCCAGCCGCCGCCGGAACCGGAACCGCCGTCGCCGTACGGGGAGGTGGGCGGCGGGGGCGGGGGCCAGGAGGGGTCGGGGGCGGAGGAGGAGACGCCGTGATGTGCGGCGCCACCAGGAGCGCCCTGACCGTGTGCGGACTGTCCCTGGGAGTCCTGTCCGTACGGTCCCGGCCCCTGAGATGTCTGCCCCTCGGGCGCCGGAGCAGCGGGAGCGTCCACCGGCACGGGGGGTGCGGACGGGGCGGGGGGTACCGCGGTGCCCTCGTTCTCGGTGCTCACAGCTTCTCTCCTCGATCCACGGCTGTTTCCTGGGTCGCACTCGGTCACGCTTTTTCACGCTGGCGACGGTCCGGCGCGATACAGCTGTGCTTGTCCCTTTGTATGCCGTCAGCTTTTCCCACTGGCCGTCAGAGCACCATAAGCGGTGGCTGTGGGTCCGGGGCCATTCTTTATATAGGTCATTACTGACGAAAAGGATGCAATTCCAGTGCCTCCGTCCGGACCTGTGAATCCGCCGGGTCCGTCCGACCAGACGCGTACCCGCGCGCGGTGGCACCATGACGCGGTGACCCACGCACGGCAGCATGTGATTCAAGTCGTCGCCCACCGCGGAGCCTCCGAGGACGCCCCGGAACACACCCTGGCCGCGTACACCAAGGCGATCGAGGACGGCGCGGACGCCCTCGAATGCGATGTGCGCCTCACCGCCGACGGCCACCTGGTGTGCGTACACGACCGCCGGATCAACCGTACGTCCAACGGCCGCGGCGCGGTCTCCGCCCTGGAGCTCGCCGACCTCGCCGCCCTGGACTTCGGCTCCTGGAAGACGGGCGAGGCCTACAAGGGGCGCGACGAGGACCCCGACTGGGAGCACCGCCCGGAGGACCGTGAGGCGACGTCCGTCCTCACCCTGGAGCGGCTGCTCGGACTCGTCGCCGACGCCGGACGCCGGGTGGAACTGGCCATCGAGACCAAACACCCCACGCGCTGGGCGGGGCAGGTCGAGGAGCGGCTGCTGGTCCTGCTGAAGCGGTTCGGCCTCGACGCCCCGGCCACCGCCGACGAGTCCCAGGTGCGGGTCATGAGCTTCTCGGCCCGCTCGCTGCACCGCGTGCGTGCCGTCTCGCCGACCCTGCCGACGGTCTACCTGACGCAGTTCGTCTCGCCCCGGCTGCGCGACGGACGGCTGCCCCTGGGCGTGCCGATCGCAGGCCCTTCCCTCCGCCTCGTGCGCAACCATCCCGTCTACGTGGAGCGCCTGAAGCGGGCCGGCCACCAGGTGCACGTGTGGACCGTGAACGAGCCCGAGGACGTGGACCTCTGCGTCGGCCTGGGTGTCGACGCCATCATCACCAACCGCCCGCGCGCAGTGCTGGACCAACTCGGCCGCTGAGGTCCCGGGACGACCACATCTGTCCCATCAGACCCACGCACACCCCTTGACCTCACCGCTTGACGGACGGGATCCTCGCCTCTCGGCCACACCGATGAAATCAAGCCACACGATTACAGGGAGTGCTCCGGCGCGTTCGATCCGTATTCGATCGTGGTGAATGCGTCACCGGACGTGGATTGGCCGGTTTCCGGTACAGGCCAATGGGGCATCCACACCGTGGCGTGGGGCGAAGGAGGTCTCGGGGGTGGCGTTGGTGGTGGCACAGGAGGTGCCCACGTCGTCGAGCATGGCCGTACCCCATGGCCCTGCGGGCGTGGGGGAAGCGAGACACCGTATGCGTGCGCAGTTGCGCAGAGGTGGCGTAGCGGAATCGGTCATCGACGACGCCGTACTGATCCTTTCCGAACTCTTGAGCAACGCGTGCAAACACGGCAGACCCCTGGGCGACGCACTCTCCGGCGACGGTGACGTCCGCGCCGCCTGGCGCGTGGACCCCTCCGGCCGGCTCATCGTCGAGGTCACGGACGGCGGCGGCCCGACCCGCCCCGCCCCCGCGACCCCGTCGGTCACGGCGCACGGCGGCCGCGGGCTGAACATCATCACCGCGCTGGCCGACGACTGGGGCGTCCGGGACGACATCCGCGGCGAGGTCACCGTCTGGGTCGTCGTCCACGCCGACGTGTACGACCCGGACGCCGGCCACCGCCGCGACGACTTCGCGACGCGTGTCACGGCTCCGGCGGTGTCCCAGATACCCGGGCTGGACTTCGCGGACGCCTTCGACGACATGGACTGACCCGGGACTGACCCGGCGCCGGCCCGTCCCCGGTCTCCACGACCGGCGTCGTCCGGCCCGTCCCCGGTCTCCACGACCCGCGGTCGTCCACACGACCCGCGTTGTCCACACGACCCGCGTTGTCCACAGGATCCCGTCCCCCGAGGTGTGAACGGCTAGGCTCGCGACCGTACGAGACGAGCCGTAACCGGGAGACCCATCGATGGCCAAGAAGCGACCCCAGACGAAGGCCAAGCGCCCGCAGATCACGGACGGAGAGATCCCGGTCGTCGGCGCTCGTGAGCCCTGCCCCTGCGGCAGCGGCCGCCGCTACAAGGCCTGTCACGGCCGGGCCGCGGCCCACGCCGCGACCGAGCTGGTGCACCGCCCCTTCGAGGGCCTGCCCGGCGAGTGCGACTGGGTCGCCCTGCGCGAGCTGGTCCCGGCGGCCACGGCCGGGCTGACGCTGAAGGGCGGCCTCCCCGAGGGCGTCCCGGCGGTCACGCTGGCCACGGTGCTGCCCATGGCCTGGCCCGCCCTGCGCCGCGACGACGGCTCGGTCCTGCTCGGCCTTCAGAACGACACCTCGTCGGGAGACATCAGCCGCGACCTCGCCGACATCCTCCAGCGCGCCCTGGAAGCCGAGCCCGGCACCCCGGTGCAGGGCCGCCGCGCCCCGGCCGACGGACCGCGGCTCCAGGATCTGCTCGACCCGGAGGGCGCCTTCGAGCCAGAAGTGCACAGCGGCTTCGAGTTCTGGGTGCCGGACCCGGAGAACGCCACACCGGAGGTGTCCGCCTCCCTGGAGCGGGCCAACGCCGCGGCCATCCCGACCGTCAAGCTCCAGGGCGTGGACGCCGCGTACTGGTGCGAAACGCCGGAGAAGAACCATTTGCGGTGGGTCATGCCGCACGCCGAGGAGCAGCTTCTGGACGCTCTCGCGCGGCTGCACGCCGCGGGTCGGTCGAGTCTGGGCGAGGGCACCCGCCTGGTGGGCTCCTTCCGCGCTCACGGGCTCACGGTGCCGGTCTGGGACCTGCCGAGCGGGGTCACGGCCGAGGACGTGGAGAAGCCGGCGGCGGAGTTCGCCGAGCGCCTCGCCGCCGCCCTGGCCACGGACGCGCCGCTCACCCCGGACGAGCGCCGCGCGCGTGGCGGTCTCACCAACCGGCAGGTCACACTCAGCTGACGGGTCGTCACCGGACCCGGCCCGGCCGCTCGGACGGCCGGCCGGACCGGGCCCTCCGGACAGGTGACGTCCTTCACAACTCCCGTCCGGGACAAGCCGATCGGTGACTGGAAAGGACGAGATCGAATTTGCGAACAGCCGATCTCTTGTTACCGTTCCTGTAGCCCGGTTGCTGGTGCATCCCCCGTCGCCAGCAACCGGGTCTTTCCATGTGTGCGGCCGTTCACCGAACGCAGCAGATTCTCAACTGCCCATCCAGGCAGGCGAGTTGCTCCCCGAGCGCAGCAGCAGCGGCCCCTGGCCGGCCCGCCTGGCGAACTCCGCGACAGCCGTGTACGCCGCCAGATCCCCGCGTGCGGGCTCCCGAGGCGTCTCACACGTCCCCGGCTCGTCCTCGGCACCCACCGCGCAGGTGATCCGCACGGTCCGGGCACCCGGCCCCATCAGACTCAGTACGGCGTCCAGCGCCTCGCCGGTCGCATTGCGGTAGTAGGTCCGCGCCCAGGTGTCCGCGGCCTGTGTCACGACACAGGTCTGCGCCTCGACGCCCTCGGGAGAGGAGAGTTCGGGACCGCAGCGCACGGCGGTCGACAGGCCCGGGTCGAGAGCGGGGAGGCCGGCCGCGGCGGAAGGCGCCTTGCCGTCCGCGGACGGCCGGGAGGTGCGTACGCCGTGCTGTCCGGAACCGGACACGGAACCGCCGCGTGCGGCGGCACCCTTCGCCGGGCCTCCATGTGTCGTATTCCCTGACTTCGTGGAACCCGGGAACCCCGGAGACCCCGCGGACGCCACCGCCAGCGGCAGTGCGACCGCGCACGCCGCCACCACGCCCGCGAGGGCGAGCAGTCGGATCTTTCGGGGGTCCCGGGAGCGGGTCCGGGAATGACGCGGCATGGCCCCGGAACATAACGCCCCGGGGCGGAACCCGGGCTCGGCGCGCCCGACAGCCCTAGAACTCGGGCGCGCTCACACCCGTACGAGTGAGGGCCTCGACCACGGCGTCCACCACGGCCTCCACATCGGGCACCCACGGCGAGGCCGAGCCGGGCAGCGGTGCCCGCTCCCAGCGGATCTCGCCCTGGCCCGTCTCGGACGGGGGCAGTGCCAGGTAGCCGCCCTCGCCGTGGAAGCGGAGGGAGCCGGGCACGAAGTCCTTGGCGTAGAGCAGTTCGCCGAGCTGCTCCATGGAGTACGGCTTCACGAGGATCGCCCACCGGCTGGGGGAGGCGACGACCGGGCCGAGCCGCAGCCCCGAGCGGTCGAGCGCCTCGAGGGCGCGGGCGGCCGGCAGGGCCGGCAGGGAGACCGCGCAGGGGGCCTTGCCGCCGGTGGCCAGGACGATCGGCGCCGTCGGCCGGTTGCTCCACCACCAGCGGACCATGCGCCCGTCGGTGGTGGCCGCGAGGAGGCCGGGGTCGAAGGGGTGCGCGCCGGGGACCGTGCACTCGGGGTCAGGGCAACCGCAGCGGCTGCGCCCCTCGGGGTCCGCCGCCACGCCCGGGAGAACGGGCCACTGCCATTCCGTCGCGTAGGTCAGGGCCGCGCCGATCAGCTCAGGCCTCCCGTCGCTGCGCTGGGACAGGAGCCTGCGTCGCCTTCCGAGGATCTCGCGCATGAGCGCTCGTTCCTTTCCGTTGCACGCCGGCAACACCGTGGTCCACATCACATCATGTGTCGATCACTTCACTGTGCGTACCTGTTGGCGCATCACACCCCTGCCGTGCGCAAGGGGAACCCCTATGGGTCGAGCAATGGCTGCCTCCGCGGCCGTCCCGCCCATACTGCGTCTAGCAAAAGCACGGGCGTGGCGTAGGGGTGGCGAAGTATGGCGTTTGCCGTCGCGCGTATTTCTCTCCGCCTCCGCCACGGGAGGATGGGGCACGGTCGTCGGTGGATAGGACGCCCGGGTCCGTCACCAGGTTCCGGGTAGTTCCCAACCACCCCTGGCCTTCACCGAGTACGTACCCATCGCGACCGTTGTGACGCTCTGTGGAGCAAGGCCAGTCGACCGCAATAAGCCGTCCCATGCGGCAGTTTTAAGCCAACTTTGCTTTTCCGCAAGAGGAAGGAGAGTTCTTCCCTCCGGCCTCAGGGACACCAGGAATCCCAGCAGGACAATGCTGGACATCTCCTTACGAGTGCGTGTACATGTGGAGACACTGCTAGCGGCGCAGAATGACATGGGGGTTTGCGATGCTTTTGAGCAGTACGCGCTGGTCGGAAAGCCGGACGCCATGAACGCCCCGCACCCTCCGAAAGTGGCTGGAATCGATTCAACGGTTCCGGCACCCGCACACACTGTCGCGCCCGTCGCGGCGGGTACCTCCCCGGCCGCCCCGCCAAACCCTCCGGCCCCACCGGGCGCGGTACTCCAGGACCGTCTCGCCGGCTGGGTCTCCGACCTCACCACCCTGCACGAGCTGACCGAGCGTCTGACCCGCACGTCCGCGCTCGACGAGGCACTCCAGGAACTGCTGCGGGCCGGCGCCGCCCTGGTGGGCGCCCGCCGCGGCCTCGTCGTCCTGGAACCCGGCGACGGACTCGGCCCGGACACCACCATCGGCCTGGGCCTGGCCCGCGCCGACCTCGGCCACATCGAGACCGTGCCCCGCAGTGCCCTGTCCTACGGCCGGATCCTCGACGGACTGCCCGGCGGCGAGGACGGCGTCGCCGAGCCCGACCTGTTCGCCGAGGAGGGGCTCGACCCCCGCCACCGCGAGGTCGCGGCCCGCCTCGGCTACGCCGCCAGCTACGCCGTCCCCCTGACCCCCGAGTCCACCGGGTCCACCGATTCCGCCGGCCGCCTCGGCGCCGTCGTATGGCTCTACGACGAACCCGCCGAGCCGAACGAACGGCAGCGCCACCTCGTCGGCCTGTACGTCCGCTACGCCGCCGAACACCTCGCCCGGCTGCTCGAACTGGAGCGCACGCGCACGGCCATGGCGACCATGTCGGACGAGCTGCTGCCCGCGCGGCTGCCGCGGGTGGCCGGAGT
>KE354342.1 GCA_000415505.1 Streptomyces afghaniensis 772 | reverse complement strand
TGGAGGGGGAGGACCCGGTCGCCGTCCTGTCCGACCTGGAGCTGCTGCTGCGGCTGACCGAGCCGGCCCGCTCGGCCACCGCCCTGTTCGGCTACTGCGAACCGGCCGCCCGCAAGATCACGCTCGCCGGGGCCGGCACAGCCCGCCGCTGCTGATCGGACAGCACCGCACCGAGTTCGTGGAGACGTCGGTCTCCGCCCCGCTGGGCATGCTCGCCTGCTGGGAGGCGCCGAGCGTGGAGATCCTCGCCGAGCCCGGAGAGACGGTTCTGCTGTACACCGACGGGCTGCTGCACCGCACCGGCGAGACCACCGACCGTGCCTTCGCCCGGCTGCACGCGGCGGCGGCCGGAGCGCCCCGGGCACTGCGGCGCGACCCCGGCGCCCTCGCCGACCACGTCCTGCGGAGCGTGCTGCCGGACGGGCTGGACGCGGCGGACGGGGCGGAGGACGTCGTCCTGCTGGCGGTGCGGTTCGAGTAACGCTCCTCGTCATAGCCCTGAGGCCGCGTCCGCGCCGCCGTACAGTGGAGGGCGGTCCAGCGCCGTATCGAGGAGGATGACCGCCGTGGCAGAAGAGCCTTCGGACACCCCGGAGACTGCCGAAGAAGAGCCGATCAAGCAGCGGAAGAACGGACTGTACCCCGGCGTGTCCGACGAGCTTGCCGAGAACATGAAGAGCGGCTGGGCCGACACCGAGCTGCGTGATCTCCAGCCCATCGCCCAGGCCGCCGAGACCGCCGCCCGCCGGGCCGCGCTGTCCGCGCGCTTCCCGGGCGAGCGGCTGGTGATCCCCGCGGGCAACCTGAAGACCCGCTCGAACGACACCGAGTACGCCTTCCGCGCCTCCGTCGAGTACGCCTACCTCACCGGCAACCAGACCGAGGACGGCGTCCTGGTCCTGGAGCCCAAGGGCGAGGGCCACGAGGCGACGATCTACCTCCTGCCGCGTTCGAACCGGGAGAACGGCGAGTTCTGGCTGGACGGCCAGGGCGAGCTGTGGGTCGGCCGCCGGCACTCCCTCACCGAGGCGGAGAAGCTGTACGGCATCCCCGCCTCCGACGTGCGCGAGCTGGCCGGGGCGCTGCGCGAGGCCACCGGCCCGGTGCGGGTCGTGCGCGGGTACGACGCCGGCATCGAGGCCGCGCTGACCGACAAGGTCACCGCCGAGCGCGACGAGGAGCTGCGGGTCTTCCTCTCCGAGGCGCGGCTGGTCAAGGACGAGTTCGAGATCGGCGAGCTGCAGAAGGCCGTCGACTCGACCGTGCGCGGCTTCGAGGACGTCGTGAAGATCCTCGACAAGGCCGAGGCGACCTCCGAGCGGTACATCGAGGGCACGTTCTTCCTCCGCGCGCGAGTGGAGGGCAACGACGTCGGCTACGGCACGATCGCCGCGGCCGGGCCGCACGCCTGCACGCTGCACTGGGTGCGCAACGACGGGCCCGTGCGGTCGGGCGATCTGCTGCTGCTCGACGCGGGTGTGGAGACGCACACGTACTACACCGCCGACGTCACGCGGACGCTGCCGGTCAACGGCCGGTTCAGCGAGCTCCAGCGGAAGATCTACGACGCCGTGTACGAGGCGCAGGAGGCCGGGATCGCGGCCGTGCGGCCCGGGGCGAAGTACCGGGACTTCCACGACGCCGCGCAGCGGGTGCTGGCCGAGAAGCTGGTCGAGTGGGGGCTGGTCGAAGGGCCGGTGGAGCGGGTGCTGGAGCTGGGGCTTCAGCGGCGGTGGACGCTGCACGGGACCGGGCACATGCTCGGGATGGACGTGCACGACTGCGCCGCCGCGCGGACCGAGACGTATGTCGACGGTGTGCTGGAGCCGGGGATGTGCCTGACCGTCGAGCCGGGCCTGTACTTCCAGGCCGATGACCTGACGGTGCCGGAGGAATACCGGGGTATCGGTGTGCGGATCGAGGACGACATCCTCGTGACGGAGGACGGCAACCGGAATCTGAGTGCCGCGTTGCCGCGGCGTGCCGACGAGGTCGAGGCGTGGATGGCCTCCGTCAAGGGCTGAGTGGTGTCTCCGGGGGCGTGGGGGCTGGTCGCGCCCGGCGGCGGAGCCGCATATCGACGCTGTCCCGCGCCCCTGAGGCGTCCAGGAAGAGCGTCCCCGCAAGCAGGGGGGGCGCTGCCTCGGGGGCTCCAGGCACGGCTGACGAGGTAGGTGTCCAGCGCTCGCAGAGCCAGGGCCCCCGGCCTCGTCGCCGTGCCGCCCGCCTCCAGCACACCGCGCGCCCTCGCCTGGACCTCGCGCAGGCCCATCGGGCCCGCCGTGTACAGCAGCTCCGTGTCCTGGAGCGTCGACATCACCGTGAGCAGGGCGTCGAGGCGGACCTGGGGCTCTGCGGCGCCCTGAGCCCGGGATGTCGTGAGGGTGTCCAGGGCGCGGCGGACGTGGGGAAAACCGGCCCTGG
>KE354341.1 GCA_000415505.1 Streptomyces afghaniensis 772 | reverse complement strand
ACGAAGTCGGCCAGGGCCGGGACGATCACGTCCGTCAGTTCCTCGGCCGTGCGCCGCACGTCGAGCGTGCCGCCGATGCGCCGGCCGGCCTCGGCGATCAACTGGAGCCGCTTGCGGGCCCAGAACTGTTCCGTCATGTCGTGCGCGGAGAGGCAGACGCCCTGGATCGCGCCCTCGGCGTCCCGCAGCGCGGACTCGAAGACCGACCAGGCGTGCTCGCGGGTCTCGCCCGGGGCGCGCAGATAGTTCTCCTCGTACTGCGGCTCACCGGTCCGCAGCACCCGGGCCATGCTGCGTTCCGCCCGCGCACCGGCCTCACCGTCGACGATCTCGGACACGCGCAGGCCCAGCATCTCCTCCTCGGTGAGCGCCATGGCCCGCTGCATGCCCTCGTTGGCCCGCCTGAGCCGGAGCCGGGTGTCGTAGAGCGCCAGGGCGCAGCACGGGGACTGGGTGAAGCTCCAGCTCACGAGGGATTCGTCGAGGGCGGGCCGGGGCTGCCGGCGGGTCAGGGCGGACACGAGGAGCCAGGCGGGGGCGCCGGTGCCGGGCGTCCTGTGGTGGGCGAGGACCCGGACGGTCAGCTTCCGGCCGTCGTGGTGCCGGAGCGCGACATCGCCGTTCCACCGGGACAGTCCGGCGAGCGCGGGCGGGCCGCCCCGGGCCGGCTGCGGCTCGGCCAGCAGAGCCGCGGCGGGGCGGCCGGGTCATCTGCCGGGCCGAGTACCCCGAGGAGGCGTTCCGCGCCCGCGTTCCAGCCGGTCACCCTGCCCTGCTCGTCGAGCGTGACGCGGGCGGTGAGGGCCTCGCCGACGAGGTCCGCGAGGGCTTCGGGGGTTTCGGGGCTTGGGGGCTTCGGGTTCCGCTCCGAGCGGCCGGCCGGCCCGGTGGCCGGCCCGGCCGACGGCGACGGGCTGCTCCATGATCGGTCATCTCGCTCTGGCCGGAATCTGCGGTGATCCCGGATATTCGGAGGACAGTCATCCGATATGTAACCTATCCCCTGATTACCCCGATTGTGACGGCCCTTACCTTGCCGCCACGGCCCGGCCGGGAGCCTGCCGCTGCCCGGCCCGGGTAACCGGTCCTCCATGGGCGAGATCCTGGTGGGCACGTGTTCCTGGACCGACCGGGCCCTGGTCGGCAGCGGCTGGTACCCAGTGGGGCGGCGGGACGCCGAGGGGCGGTTACGGCACTACGCCGAGCGGTTCCCCGTCGTCGAGGTCGACGCCTCGTACTACGCGCTGCCGAGCGAGCGGAACAGCCGGCTGTGGGCCGAGCGGACACCGGACGGGTTCGTGTTCGACGTGAAGGCGTTCTCCCTGCTGACCGGGCATCCGACCAGGGAGGCGGCGATGCCGGCCGGGCTGCCGGCCGATCACCGGGACGCTGCCGTGCTCGACGAGGTGTGGGCGCGGTTCACGGCCGGGATCGAGCCGCTGCGGCGGGCCGGGCGGCTCGGGAGCGTGCTGTTCCAGTTCCCGCCGTGGTTCCGGCCCGAAGAGCGGGCGGAGGAGTTCCTCCAGGGGTGCGCCGAGCGGACGCGCGGCTGGCCCGTCGCCGTGGAGTTCCGGCATCCCTCGTGGTGGGAGCCGGACCGGGCGGAGGCCACGTGCGCGCTGCTCGCCCGGCACGGCATGGCCGCGGTCGCCGTCGACATGACGCAGACACTGCCCTCGTCGATGCCGCCCGTCACCCCCGTCACCTCGCCCCGGCTGTCCGTCGTACGGTTCCACGGACGCAGCACCGCCTGGGGGACCGGCAGCAAGGAGGACCGGTTCCGGTACGGGTACGGCGAGGACGAACTCGCCGAGTGGCTGCCCCGCGTGCGCCGGCTGGCCGAGCGGACCGAACAGGTACACGTCCTGTTCAACAACTGCTGCGGCGACGCCGCCGTCCGTGCCGCCGAGTGCATGACGCGGCTCCTCGACGGCGACCTGCCGACGGCGGCTGCGAGGCTGCCTAGGGCACGATCCGCACCTGCTTCTCCACCGTCACCTGGTCCACGTCCGACACCCGCACGGTCGTCTTCATCGTCCAGGTCCCGGCGAGGGGCAGGTTGACGGAGTTGGCGCTCCAGTAGCCGCCGACGTCGGTGAGTCGGGCGTCGATCGGGCCGACCTTCCGGGAGGGGAGGGTGAAGCTGATGCGGACCTCGGGGACGACGATCAGACCCTTGTCGGCGCCGTAGACCACGGCCTGGACGCCGTTCTCGCCGACGCGGGCCGGGTCCAGGGTGACCTGCACCGTGCCGCGGCCGGACAGGGGGCCGGTGCTTGCGCCCCCGCCCGTGTCGAAGGGCACCGTGGTCAGGGTCGTGGGCGGCAGTGCGCCCGCCGGGGATCGCTGCGCGGCCTCGGCCTGCGCGCGGCCCGGCAGCGTGGTGGTGAGCAGTGTCGTGATCAGCAGCACCACGGCGGCGACGGCGACTTCGACGAGGACGGAGCGGCGCAGACCGCGACGCCGGGTGTCCGCGTCGCCGCACTCCGGTGCCGGTTCCGAGGTCCTCTCCGGTTTCTCCGGCACTTCCGGCTTCTCCGGCTCCCCCGGTTCCCCGGTTCCCGGCTCGACTGCCGCGCCGGCTTCCCCGGGCTCCCCGG
>KE354340.1 GCA_000415505.1 Streptomyces afghaniensis 772 | reverse complement strand
GTACCAGGCAGGGCAGGGCATTGCGGCCTCGGGAGCCGGTGAAGACGCGGAAGCCGCTGTAGACGGAGCAGGTAGAAGAGGGTGGAGAGAGCGCCGACCACGCAGAACCCGCCAACTGACGGGCGAGGCCCCGCGGTACGTCCTTGATCTCACGGCCACGCGGGTCGTCGCCGAACGGCCGGGCGAGCCGGTCCAGCGGCAGCGAACCGGTGGCCAGGGCCCTGCCGACCGCCACACACCCTTGACGGTCGTCGGTGGCGGTCCGGACGATGTGCACGGTCGAGTCGGGGTCGTCGACCCAGTCGACCGGCACCTCGTGGA
>KE354339.1 GCA_000415505.1 Streptomyces afghaniensis 772 | reverse complement strand
CGGCTGCGCCACCCGTTCCGGTACGGCCGCCCGGACGGCGGCGGCCGCCGGTGCCGCGAGGCGGGCCGTCCATCGGCGCGAGTACCCGGCCGCCAGCAACAGCGCGGCCACCGCGACCAGTTTGGCCAGCAGCAGCCGGCCGTACGACGTGCCGGTCAGCGCGGCGAGTGAGCCGAGGCCGCGCCAGGACTGGTAGAGGCCGGTGACCGCCAGGACGGTCACCGAGATGAAGGCGATCCGGGAGAAGCGGGGCACGACCTCCGTCAGGGCGTCGACGGACGCCCGGCGCAGGGTCAGCAGCAGCGCCACGAGGCCACCGAGCCAGACGCCTGTCGCGACCAGGTGCAGCACGGACGACGTCATCGCCACCGGCACCTGGATCCCGGCGGAGGCGTGCTCGGCCGCCGCCCAGGTCAGGGCCAGGGCGACGGCCAGGGCCGCGCCCACCGCCCGCAGCACGGGCTCCTGGCGGTCGCGGTGCCTGGACAGCCGCAGCAGGAAGGCGGCGGTCAGCAGGAGGACGGCCAGCCTGGCGAGCAGGGCCAGGCCCGGGCGGCTGGTCAGAGTGCGTTCGAGGGCGGAGAGGTCGAAGGCCGTGGCCGGGCCCGCGCCCGTCTCGTACGGGGCGCGCAGCATCAGCAGGGCGACCGTCGAGCCGAGCAGGGTCCACCAGGCCGCCACCAGCGGTCTGCGCAACGGGGACGTGTCCGCGGGCCGGCACAGCAGCGCGAACGCCACCGTGCCGACGAGCAGCGCGGCGGCGAGGTAGGCGAGATAGCGGGCGGCGTCGTAGAGGCCGCCGGTCAGCGGGTCCTCGTCCGGGCCGGTGTCGACCTGCGCGGACGTCGCGGACCGTTTGCCGACGGAGAAGCTGAAGGCGCCGGAGACCGGGTGGCTGTCGGCGGACACCACCCGCCAGGCCACCGTGTAGGTGCCCCGGGCGAGTTTCCCGGGCAGTCCGACCCGGGCCGTGTCGGAACGGCCGTCCGCGTGCTGCGCCTCGCCGGTGTGCACGCGGCGCTGATCCGGGCCGAAGACCCGGAAGGAGTCGTCGAGCAGGCCGACGGACTCGGTGAAGGTCAGGGTGAGGTGGCGGGGGGCCTGCTGGACGACCGATCCGTCGTCGGGGTCGGTGCTGCGGAGGGCGGCGTGGGCCGAGGCGGGGGCTGCTCCTGCGAGGAGCAGTACCAGCACGGTGCCGAGCAGCACCAGGGCTTGGAATCGCCGGGGGTGTCCGACATTGCGCTCCACGTGGGTCTCCGGGGTCGGGCTGTACGGCTCCCGGTTATGTACGGATGGGAAATGTGTAGCGCTCAGCCGGGGGTGGGTGTGTGTGGTTCGGCGGGTGCGGGTGCGTTGTGGCTGGTCGCGCCCGCGCGGCGGAGCCGCACATCGATACAGCCCCGCGCCCCTAAAAAGCAGGTCGGCACAGTCCGGCGATGCGGTCAGCCGCTGTCGGATAGCGCGCCGTCAGCTCCGCCGCGTCCCCGTGTTCGTAGCCCTGGAACGTGAAGCCGGGAGCCATCGTGCAGCCGAACAAGGTCCACTGCCCGCCCTCGCGCACCCTGCCGCCCATCCACGTGCCCGCCGGGATCGTGAACTGGACGTGCTGGCCGCCGAGGACGTCCGGCCCGAGCACCACCGTCCGCGTACTGCCGTCCGGGGCGAGCAGGAGGAGCTCCAGGGGATCGCCGAGGTAGAAGTGCCAGATCTCGTCGGTCGGCAGGCGGTGGAGGGCGGAGTAGTCGTCGGGCCCCGCTGTCAGGAGGGCGACGATCGCCGTGCCCTCCGGTCTGCCGTCGGGGCGTTCGGGACCGGCCCAGGTCTGGCGGAACAGGCCGCCCTCGCGGGGGATCGGCTCGAGGCCGTAGTGAGCGATGAGGTCGTCGGGCGTCACGCGGGGAAGAGTATCTCCCGGTCGAGGAAGGCGAGCTGGGCCTTCTTCTCGGGCAGGTACACGTCCGGCAGGTCGATCTCCGGCAGGACCACCACCGGCCCCGCCGTGAAGCCCAGCTTGAGGAAACGGGCGACCGCCTTCTCGTTGCGGACGTCCGGGTCGACCACGACCCGCCGGCGGTCCAGGCCGAGCAGGACGTAGCGGGTGATGGCGGTCACGAGCCGTGCGGTCCAGCCGGAGCGCGCGCCGCCCGGGCCGGCGGGGGCGATCAGCAGGTGGACGCCGATGTCGCCGGGGCGGACGTCGTAGCACTCGCTGACGCGGTCCGCCTCGGGCTCGTAGGTCTGCAGGAGCGCGACCGGCTCGCCGTCGCGGACGACGAGGTAGGCGTGGTGGGTGGTGAGGGTGTCCATGTGGGCGTAGATCTCGGCGACCTGACGCTCGGTGAGGCCGGTCATGCCCCAGAAGGCGGCCCGGTCCTCGCTCACCCAGCGGTGGACCGTCCCGGCGTCGGCCTCCGGGTCCAGCGGCAGGACGCGGACGGTGCCGAAGCCGTCGGTCACCTGCTCGTGGACGGCCGTGCGGGAGGCGTACGGGTCAGACATCGGTCTCCTTCTTCAGCAGGGTCCAGTCGGTGACGACCGGGACGAGGTCGCCGGCGAGCCACAGGGGGAGCTGGTCGCGGTGGTGGGGCGAGCCGGGGACGCCCGAGGCGCCCAGCGGCACGACCCAGCGGCTGTCCTCACGCCGGGCCAGGTCCCAGACGTACCGGGCCACCGGGCCGCGCGCGGCGCGGTCGGTGAGGCCCGGCACGCCCGAGGTGCACAGCACGCAGTCGTGGTCGCCGGACAGCCCCGGTTCGTCGTACGGCGCCTCCGGCTCCAGCGCCCGCCAGGGGGCGAGGCGGTGGGTGTCGCCCCAGACACCGGCGGGCGGCCGGGCGGCCACCTCCTCGACCGCCGCGCGGACGGCCGACGGGCGGTCGATTCCGTACAGCTCCTCGGCCCGCAGCAGGTGTTCGAGGGCGAAGCCCACGCGTGGGAGGAGGGCGAGCCAGGGCTGGAACACCTCCGGGTACGCCGGCGGTGTGGCGAGTGCGGCGAAGGCGGGGTGCGCCGCCAGCTGCCGTACGACCGCGCCGCGCACGGCCGAGTAGAGGGCCGCGTCGGCGCTGCCGGCGTCCATGCGGCGGTTCCAGGCGAGGAGGCGGTCCCGCAGGGCGGAGGCCTCGGGGGTGAGGGCGTCGAGGGCCTGGAGGTGGTCCAGGAGGGGGGACGCGGAGGCGAGGTGGGTGTCCGTGTGGATCGCGGGCATGTCGGCGGCGGACCAGCGCTCCTTGTCTGCGAGCAGCGCGGCGATGCGGTCGTGGCGGTGCGGCGGGGCGAACTCCACGCCGAGGGGCTCGGCCGGGCCGCGCTGGTTGGCCATGACGGCGACGCCGTCGTCGGTGAGCCCGGCGCGGGGTGCCTCCTGCCAGCCGTGCCACTCGTGGCCGGGCTCCCAGGCGGGCACCAGGCGCAGGCGGTTGGCCTCGGCGCGCAGCGGCACCCGCCCGGCGACGCGGTGCAGGACACCGCCCTCGGTGTCGGCGGCCTGGACGACGTTGACCGGCTCGGCCCACCGGTCGAACGCCCGGTCCACGTCGGCGACCCGGCGGGCCCGCAGCAGCGGCAGCAGGGCGCCGAAACCGAGGTCGCCGGTGACGCGCGGCGGGTGGCGGAGGCTGATCGCGACGGGCGCGTCGGACGGATCTGCCGGGTCGAACGGGTCGCCGTCGAGCCCCTCGGGGCCGCCGATGACCACCGGGCCCCGGTCGGTCTCGATCACCTCGACCTCGACCGGCTCCTCGCCCGCCACCTCGACGACCTCCGTGTGCCGGGCCGCCCGGCGCCAGACCCCGTCCGGGCCGAGGGCCTCCACCCCGGCACCGGTGCGCCGCAGCCGCTCCCGGTACAGGTCCTGGTAGTCGGCCATGGCGTTGGTGATGGCCCAGGCGACCGTGCCCGTGTGCCCGAAGTGGGCGATGCCGGGGACACCGGGCACGGCCAGGCCGACGACGTCGAACTCCGGGCAGGACAGGTGGATCTGCTGGTAGACGCCGGGGTCCTCGATCCACCTGTGGGGATCACCGGCGATGACCGCCTGCCCGGTGACGGTCCGCGCCCCGCTCACCAGCCAGCCGTTGCTGCCGGAGGTGCCGGGGCCGTCGGTGGCGAACAGGCCGATGGCGTCCCCGCCCAGGTGGGCCGCGACCTGCTCACGCCAGAGCTTCGCCGGGAACCCGGCGAAGAGGATGTGGGTGGCGAGCCAGACGCCGAGCGGGGTCCAGGGGTGCCAGGGGCCGGGGGTGAGGCTCGTGCGGACGAACTCGGGGGCCGCGTCGGCACCCGCCGCCAGCCCGCCGTTGACCCCGTCGACGTATGCCCGCAGCCAGGCCGCCGTCTCGGGGTCCCGTCTCTCCAGGTCCGCGAAGCAGCGTCTGGCGGTGTCGTCGAGTCTGGCGCGTCTGGCGAACCGGTCCCAGGGCAGGGCGCTCGCGCCGAGGAAGGACGCCGAGGTGCCCTGGGCCCGGTGCCGCTCGATCTCCAGCTGCCAGGCCCGGTCGCGGGCGGTGACGAGGCCCTGGGCGTGGGCGAGTTCGGCCGCGCTGCCCGCGCGCAGATGCGGAATGCCCCAGGCGTCGCGGTAGATCTCGGTGGCCACGCTGTACCCCACTTCCCTTTAGGTTAGCCTTGCCTAAGTCAGAGCTGTGGCGGAATCGTACGCGAAGGGTGAAATACAGGATGGGGCAGGGGCGGGGTTGGGAGGGCGCGGTCCTCAAGCTGCTGCGCGCGAAGGATTTCGTGTTCACGGTGACCGACGCGGAGGACGTCACCCCGGACTACCGGCGGCTGCGCTTCACCGACGGCGGTCTGCTCGCGGCGGCCGGCGTGCACCCGACCATGTGGGTACGGCTGTGGTTCGACAACGCGGGCAAGCCCCACCAGCGGGCCTACACCCTGGTCGACCCGGACCCGGCGGCCGGGACCTTCAGCCTGGAGTTCGCCCTGCACGAGGGCTGCGCCAGCGACTGGGCCAGGGCGGCGAAACCGGGCGACACCATCGAGGCGACCGTCCAGGGCACCGGATTCGAGCATCCGGAACCCGGCCCCTCGCACGTCTTCGCCGTCGGCGACCCGGCCTCCCTGCCGGCCATCAACTCCCTGCTGGACGCACTGGGTTCCGCCCCGGCCACCGTCTGGTTCGAGGGCGGCGGCGACGATCTGCCGTTCCGCACCGACCCGGACCGGCACGAGCTGCGCAAGGTGCCGCGCAAGGACTCCGGCGCGCACCTGGTCGAGCGGGTGAAGGCGGACCTGCCCGGCCTGCTGCAGGGCACGTCCGACCCGTACGTCTGGATCGCCTGCGACACGACGACGACCCGGTCGCTCGCGGCATACGTCCGCAAGGAACTGGGCCTGCCCAAGCAGCGGGTGCACGCGCTGGGCTACTGGCGCGCGACGTAGGCACCGGGCGGGCCGGGCTCCGGACGCGGCCGGGCCCACCCCGGGAGATGATCGGTGCATGGACGTCACTCTTCACCTCGCCCAGGACCCCGAGGCCGACGCGCTGCTCGGGCGCAGTCCGCTCGCCGCGCTGGTCGGGATGCTGCTGGACCAGCAGATCCCGATGGAATGGGCGTTCAAGGGCCCGGCGACGATCGCCCAGCGGCTCGGCACGGACGACCTGGACGCGCACGAGATCGCCGCGCATGATCCGGAGGCCTTCGCCGCGCTGCTCTCCCAGAAACCGGCGGTGCACCGCTACCCGGGCTCCATGGCCAAGCGGATCCAGCAGCTGTGCCAGTACCTCGTCGAGCACTACGACGGTGACGCCGAGGCCGTCTGGAAGGACGCCCCCACCGGCAAGGAACTGCTGAAGCGACTGGCCGAGCTGCCCGGCTTCGGCAAGCAGAAGGCCCAGATCTTCCTCGCCCTGCTCGGCAAGCAACTCGGGGTGCAGCCGACGGGCTGGCGCGAGGCCGCGGGCTCCTACGGCGAACCCAAGTCCTTCCGCTCGGTCGCCGACATCACCGGCCCCGAGTCGCTGGCGAAGGTACGAGCACACAAACAGGAAATGAAGGCAGCGGCCAAGGCCGCGAAGGCGACGGGCAAGTAGCGGACTGCGGAGACCCTCCCCCCCCCGGGCCCGTGGCCATCAGCCGCGCGGCCCGTCCCAGGTGGCGGGAGTCTCCCGGGCGGGCCAAGCATGGATCATGAGCGAGCCATCGAGCGGCTCCCCCCGGGGCCTGCGTAACCAGGGTCGTCGTACGCCGAGCGAGCGGAACTCGCAGCCGGTGGGATGAAACCGCGTGCCCACGACGGGGAACCGGCCCCCATGAACCCCGCACCGCGGCCGGCCCCCCGCGCCACCCGTCGGAGCACGTGGCCGCGGGTACTCGTCCTGCTGCTCGCCCTGCTCGTGCCCGGCGCGCACGCCGAGGCGCACGCAGGGCCGACGGCCGTCGTCTCCGCGGAGAGCACGGCCGTCGAGTGCGACGTCCTCGACACCGCCCTGCGCCCACCGGCCCGGGGCTCCCGGCGCACCGCCGTCCCCCTGCCGCCCCGCCCCGCTCCCGAGTTCCGGGTCCGGGTACACCGCGCCGCATCCCGTTCCCGTGGTGCCGGGGCCGCGGCACGACCCTCGACCCCTGTGTTCCGAGGTCCTGCGCTGCTGACGGGACCGGACACCTGTCCGTCAGCCCGTGCGCAGCCATGCGCAGCAACACGGAACGAGGAACACAGCCATGCTCGAAGACCCGTACGCGGTCCTGCGCGCCCTCCTGCGCGCCGAGGCCGTCCGCAACGCCCCCAAGCCGTCCCAGTCCCGGCCGCAGCCCCCGTCCGGGCCCAAGACGCGGGAACGGCAGCAGAGCCCGGAGGAAGGGGAACGCGGCTGAACCGAGCGGCGGTGGCGGTGGCGGCCGGACCAGCGCCTCCGCCGCCCCCGGTCGCCGGGCCGTCCCGATGAGCGAGCGCGTGCCCTCCCACCGGTCCGCGGCGACCCCTTTCGGGCGAATCAGGCGCACGGATTGCGTGAGCCACTCCAGGAACGCCTGGGCGGCGCGGGCCTGGAGCCTGCCGGTCTGCCTCGGGTGCGTGCGGCCGCCGGCACGGTCTCACGCTCCGGCATATTCACGCCCCGTTCCCGTTTCGTACCGCCTTGTGGGTTTTTTTTCGGCGTCGCACTCCGTCGCCACGGCTGCGCCCGGAAGGTCCTGCCCGGTAGGCTTTCCGTGTGATCTTCAAGCGCATCGGAAACGGCCGGCCGTACCCCGACCACGGCCGGGACAGCACCCGGCAGTGGGCGGACGTCGCGCCGCGCCCGGTCCGCCTCGATCAGCTCGTGACGACCAAGCAGCAGCTCGATCTCGAGACGCTCCTCGCCGAGGACTCGACGTTCTACGGCGACCTCTTCGCGCACGTCGTGAAGTGGCAGGGCGATCTGTACCTGGAGGACGGCCTGCACCGCGCGGTGCGGGCGGCACTCCAGCAGCGTCAGGTGCTGCACGCGCGCGTGCTCGAGCTCGACTGAGCCCGGCAGGTCACGGGTTGACCCTTTCGGGTTCTGCTGGGCGACGTCGAATGATCATCTAGTAGGCATCGTCGCCCAGGCGCACTACGCTGCGCTCATGAGCATGCTGACTCCCCCCGGCATGGGCGGCAAATACCGCATCAAGGGAAACAAGTACCCGCGGATGCGCCGGCCCCGGCGGCGCGGCAGGCTCGTCGTGCTGGTCGCCGCCTCCGCCGCCGTGCTCGGCGTGGGCGGCTGGGGCACGTTGCAGCTCATCGACGTCTTCACCGGCGGCGGCGGAAAGGCCTCGGCGGCCGGCGGCGGGACGGACTGCGCCGTCCAGACCAAGTCGAGCCCCTCGCCCAGCGCCAGGGCCCTGCCCGAGCCGCGCACGATCACGGTCAACGTGCTCAACGCCACCACCCGCAGCGGCCTGGCGAAGAAGACCGCCGACGAGCTGAAGAAGCGCGGCTTCAAGATCGGCGACGTGGGCAACGCGACGAAGCAGTACGACAAGAAGGTCAAGGGCCCCGGCGTGCTCCTCGGCCCCTCCTCCGCCCTCGACACCTCGCTGCCCGTGCTCGGCACCCAGCTCCCGGACGCCGAGCGGCGTACCGACGCGGCCCGCAAGGGCGCTGCCCTCGACCTCGTCATCGGCGACGCCTTCAAGGAGCTGGCGAAGAAGCCGGACGCCGACCGGGCCCTGACCGAGCTGGCCAGGCCCGAGCCGGCGCCGTCGTCGAAGAAGGGCTGCTGAGCAGCCCCGAACGGCCTACTCGGCCGCCCCGTACATCCGGTCCCCCGCGTCGCCGAGGCCCGGCACGATGTAGCCGTGCTCGTTCAGGCGCTCGTCGACCGACGCGGTCACGACCGTCACCGGGGTGCCCGCCAGCTCGCGCTCCATGACCTCGACGCCCTCCGGCGCGGCCAGCAGCACCACGGCGGTCACGTCGTCGGCGCCGCGCCGGATCAGCTCCTGGATCGCCGCGACCAGCGTGCCGCCGGTGGCGAGCATCGGGTCCAGCACATACACCTGACGGCCCGACAGGTCCTCCGGCATACGCGTGGCGTACGTGGAGGCCTGGAGCGTCTCCTCGTTGCGGATCATGCCGAGGAAGCCCACCTCGGCGGTCGGCAGCAGCCGGACCATGCCGTCCAGCATGCCGAGGCCGGCCCGCAGGATCGGCACCACCAGCGGACGCGGGTGGGACAGCTTGACGCCCGTGGTCGTGGCCACCGGCGTCTTGATGTCGACCTGTTCGGTGCGCACGTCGCGCGTGGCCTCGTAGGCGAGCAGAGTGACCAGCTCGTCGGCGAGACGGCGGAACGTCGCGGAGTCGGTGCGCTGGTCGCGCAGCGTGGTGAGCTTGTGGGCGACCAGGGGGTGGTCGACGACGTGGAGACGCATGTCCACAACAGTAACCGGGCCCGCTCACCCCGGCGGCACGGCAAGCCCGCCGTCCGGCCCTCACCCGTTCGCTGGCGTCAAACCGCCCGTCCGGGGGAAAGTGGGAAGGACGGACTGGGGGTGGTGAGCCTGATGCCCGACCGGGATGCCCGAGACGTTCCGTCGCCGCGCGCACAGCCCGCGACGGACGCGGAGACCGACGAGACCGGCAGGACCGGCGCGCTGGACGCGAGGACGGACGAGACCGACGCCGAGCGCCGGCGGCGGCGCGCCCGGTTCCTGCGCGATCTGGCCGAGGCCCGGGAGCTGCGCGACCGCGTCCAGCCGCGCCGCGTCAAGGTGGCCCGGCTGCGGCACGCGATGCGCATGCGCACGTTCCGCTGGTAGGAAACGGGTGAGGAAACCCCCGGGGAAGATCACGAACCGCGCGGACGTTGCCGGGGTGACCGTGCGTGCAGCGGGGGAAAGCCGCGTACGATCCGCAGGTGGCGGCAACGAGCGTGCGATCAAAACTGCCGGACACAGGGAGCCGAAGACGTCCCCTGAACGCATTGTTTCTGCCACGATTCCGAGTGGGTGGGGCTCGGACGAGCACTCCCCGCCCGCAACCTCCGCCGGGGGGACCCCCAACCGGCACGCCTATGACCAGTGGGAGAGTCACGGTGTACTTCGCCGCACTGCTCGCGCGCACCGAAGACGGGTGGGAAGCGAGCGACACAGAGCTCGACGATGTGGAAACCCTGTCGGATCTGGCCGACCTGGCCCGTGAAGCCTCCCCCGACGAGGACACGGTGCTCGTGCTCATCGAGCAGGAGGACGCCTGGTTCGGAGTCGTCCGTGTGGACGGCGAGGAGGACCCGCGCATCTACGTCTCGGACGCCGCCGCCGCTGCCCGCAGCAGCTACGGCGAGATCCTGCTCACCGACGAGCTGCTCGGACGCGATCCGGACGACGGGGACGACCTGGACGCCCTCGACCTCGACGGCACCGAGGACGGTGAGTCCGACGACGACGAGGCCGGCGACGGCGACGCGGTCGCCGCGACCGGCGAGGCCGTGCCGCACGGCCCGGTCGGCGACGCCCAGATCCTGGACGACCTCGGCGTGAGCGAGAAGGAGCTGCGCTCGCTGGCGACGGACGCCGTCACGGAGATCGCCGAGGCGCTGGGTGCCTCGGAGACCCTGGAGACCGTCCGCTGACCGCACGCACCACCCCGCAACAGCCGGATCCGGTACGGGACCCATGGCGCTCCGCGATGCGACTCGCCCTGGACGAAGCCGCCGAGGCCGTCCGGGGCGGGGACGTTCCCGTCGGCGCCGTCGTACTGGCTCCGGACGGCACCACCGTGCTCGCGGCCGGGCACAACGCGCGTGAGGCCGGCGGCGACCCGACGGCCCACGCGGAGGTCC
>KE354338.1 GCA_000415505.1 Streptomyces afghaniensis 772 | reverse complement strand
ACCGGCCGAGGCGGTCACCGATGTAGCGGCGGGCGTTGCGGATGCCCTGCACCTGGGCGTCCTTGGCGTAGGGGTTGGCGATCTGCAGGTCGCGGGCCTCGATCTGGCGGCGGATCCCGGCCGCGTCGAGCAGCGGCTTGTCGGTGAGCTCGTTCATCTTCTCGACGAGCTGTTCGACACTGGGCGCGGTCACGAAGTCGGCGCCCTTGCGCAGGAACGCGTCGACCGGTCCCGGCGCGCCCTTGCCGAGGATGCGTTCCTTCAGGAACCCGGCGCGGTCCTTGGCGGTGATGTCGGGGTTCTGCTCGGAGCCCGACAGCGCGAACTCCTTCTCGATGATCTTCTGCGTGAGGATGAACCAGGAGTGGTCGTACCCGGCGATGTCCTCGGTGGTCCGCAGGTGCTTCAGGGTGCCGAGGGTGTCGTAGCCGGGCAGGTACGGCCCGGGCAGGCGGCGGCCGAGGGCGTCGAACCACATCGAGGACGGTCCGGGCAGGATGCGGATGCCGTGGCCGGGCCAGATCGGGTCCCAGTTCTGCAGACCCTCGGTGTAGTGCCACATGCGGTCCCGGTTGACCAGACGTACGCCCGCCTCGGCGCTGATGTCGAGCATCCGTCCGTCGACGTAGGCCGGTACGCCGGTGACCATCTCCTTCGGCGGGGTGCCGAGGCGCTCGGGCCAGTAGCGGCGGACTATGTCGTGGTTGGCGCCGATGCCGCCGCTGGTGACGACCACGGCCTGGGCGGTGAGTTCGAACTCGCCGATGGCGTCTCGGCTGGAGGCGACACCGCGGGGTGAGGTGTCCTCGGCCAGGACCGTGCCGCGCACGCCGCGGGCGCTGCCGTCCTCGACGACGAGTTCGTCGACGCGGTGACGGTGGTGGAAGGTGAGCAGTCCGTCGCGGGCGGCCTGCTTGGCGTAGCGGACGAAAGGTTCCACCACACCGGTGCCGGTGCCCCACGCGATGTGGAAGCGGGGCACGGTGTTGCCGTGACCGTGGGCCGTGAGGTCGCCGCGCTCGGCCCAGCCGACGGTGGGCAGGAACGTGATGCCGTGCCCGTTCAGCCAGGACCGCTTCTCCCCCGCGGCGAACTCGACGTAGGCGCGCGCCCAGCGCACGGCCCAGGAGTCCTCGTCGTCCAGCCGGTCGAAGCCCGCGCTGCCCCGCCAGTCGCTCCAGGCGAGGTCGAAGGAGTCCTTGATGCCCAGGCGCCGCTGCTCCGGCGAGTCGACGAGGAACAGCCCGCCGAAGGACCAGAAGGCCTGTCCCCCGAGGTTGGCGGCGTTCTCCTGGTCGACGAGGGCGACCCTCCTGCCCCTGCTGGTCAGTTCGTGGGCGGCGACCAGGCCTGCGAGGCCCGCTCCGACGACGATGACGTCGGCGTCCATGGCGACGTTCCCTTCTTCAGTTCTGCCTGTGGTCGGGGGTGCCGCTGCCGTCGGTCAGCAGGGCCGTGAGCAGTTGCTTCAGCCAGGCGCGGGCGTGTTCGGTGTCCCGGTCCAGCAGCAGCTGTGTGGTGACGCCGTCGTAGGCCGCGACGACGGCGTGGGCGGCGCCGTCCGTGTCGCCCAGCACGGCGGGCAGGGCGGTGTGCCCGCGGGCGCGGGCGAGCCGGTCGGCGATCGCCTGCCGCAGCCGCGCCCGGTGCTCCAGCAGGCTGTGCGCCACGTCCGGGTCGCGGGCCGCGTGCACCAGGAAGTCCGTCTTCACCAGGAGCCAGTCCCGGTCGAGGAGCAGCACGTCGGTGACGCGGTCCACGGCGGCCGGCACGTCGAGCCCGGGCCCGTCGAGGGCGAGCGCCCCGGACACCTGTTCCGCGATCAGGTCGGCCCGCTCCTGGTAGAGGGCGAAGAACAGCTCGTCGAGGCTGGAGAAGTTGGAGTAGAAGGCGCCCCTGCTGTAGCCGGCGGCCTCGCAGACCTCCTCGATCGAGACGTGCCCGAAGCCCTTGGCCGCGAACACGGAGAACGCCGCGTCCAGGAGGTTGGCGCGGGTGCGGACACGGCGCCTGGTCACCCGCCCGGTCGTTCCCTCCACGGCCATGCCCGCCCCCTTTCGATACAGGACTGTATTCGATACATCGATGTATCGAAAGGTCCGGCAGGCCAGGAAATCTATGGAACACATTTTCGATTAAGAGGTACTGTGGGCCCATGCACCTCCAGGGCTCCCTCTTCGACCAGACCGACGAGCTGCGGCTCGGGCCTCTCGACGGGATCAGCCGCACCCACCTCGGTTTCGGCGCCTGGCTCGACGTCCTGCCCGGGTGGCTCAGCGGTTCCGACGCACTGTTCGAACAACTGGCCGCCGAGGTGCCGTGGCGGGCCGAGCGGCGCACGATGTACGACCACGTCGTCGACGTCCCCCGGCTGCTCGCCTTCTACGGCGACGGGGACCCGCTGCCGCACCCGGTCCTGACCGAGGCGCGCGACGCGCTGAGCGCCCACTACGGCGAGGAACTGGGCGAGCCGTTCACCACGGCCGGGCTGTGCTACTACCGCGACGGCCGGGACAGCGTGGCCTGGCACGGCGACCGGATCGGGCGCGGGGCGCGCGAGGACACGATGGTCGCGATCCTGTCGGTCGGAGCGCCCCGGGACCTGCTGCTGCGCCCCATGCGGGGCGGCCGCGACACCGTGCGCCGACCGCTGGGCCACGGCGACCTGATCGTGATGGGCGGCTCCTGCCAGCGCACCTGGGAGCATTCCGTGCCCAAGAGCACGCGCGTCACGGAGCCGCGCATCAGTATCCAGTTCCGCCCGCACGGCGTGCACTGATCCCGAACGCCCCGTCGAAGCGGGCCCGTTGGGGCGGACCCGGCGATTCCACCTGTGGTGGGGTCTGCTTTCCTTCTCTCGTCGAGCTGGGACCACACCGGAACGCGGGGCGATCATGCGGGCAGACGTACACCAAGTCGCCGACGGCACCTACCTGGTGCACGGCTCCCACACCAACTGGGTGATCCTCGCGGAGGGGGACGCCGTCACACTGGTCGACACCGGCTATCCCGGCGACCGGGAGCGGCTCCTCGCCTCGCTCGCGGAGGTGGGCAGCTCCCCCGGGGCGATCGCGGCCGTGCTGATCACGCACGCGCACAACGACCACCTGGGCTCCGCCGAGTTCCTGCGCGCCACGTACGGCACGCCCGTGTACCTCCACGAGGCCGAGGTGCCGCACGCACGCCGGGAGTTCCTGCACCAGGTGTCCCTCGGGACGGTGCTGAGGAACGGCTGGCGCCCCGGGGTGCTGCCGTGGGCCGTGCACGCGCTGCGCTCCGGCGGCACGATGCACAACCCGGTCACGGCCCCGGAGCCGTTCCCGGCGACGGGCCCCCTGGACCTGCCCGGGCGGCCCGTGCCGGTGCACACGCCGGGCCACACCGACGGGCACTGCGCCTACCACGTGCCCGGCACCGGTGTGCTGATCTCCGGCGACGCCCTGGTCAGCGGGCACGCGACCTCGCGGGTCGAGGGACCGCAGCTGCTGCCGGACATGTTCCACCACGAGCGCCCGCGCGCCGTGGCCTCCCTGGACGTCCTCGCGGAGCTGGAGGGCGAGCTGCTGCTGCCCGGGCACGGCCCGGTCCACCGCGGCCCGTTGCGGGACGCCGCCCACCGGGCCCGGGAGCGCGCCCTCTAATCTGAGGTGACGATCAGCAGCGAGACAAGGACACCCGGCGCATGGCACTTCAGATCAGCGCGACCAACCCGGAGCATCCCGCGCTTCTGCTGGAACTGCCGTGGGACCTGCCCCTGGAGGAGTGGCCGGAGGAGTACCTCGTGCCGCTGCCGCGCGGCATCTCCCGGCACGTGTGCGCTACTCCCGGGCCGGCGACGAGGTGATCGCCGTCAAGGAGCTGGCCGAGCGGCCCGCGCAGCGCGAGTACGGGCTGCTGCGCGACCTGGACCGGATCGGCATCCCGGCGGTGGACCCGCTGGCCGTGGTCACCGGCCGCACCGACGCGGACGGCGCCCCGCTGGAGAGCGTGCTGATCACCCGGCACCTGGGCGGTTCGATGCCGTACCGCTCGATGTTCGAGACGACCATGCGCCCAGCCACCATGCACCGGCTGATGGACGCGCTCGCCGTGCTGCTGGTGCGGCTGCACCTGGCCGGCTTCGCCTGGGGCGACTGCTCGCTGTCCAACACCCTCTTCCGGCGCGACGCGGGCGCCTACGCCGCGTATCTGGTGGACGCCGAGACCGGTGACCTGCATCCGCAGCTCAGCTCCGGGCAGCGCGAGTACGACCTGGACCTCGCCCGCGTGAACATCAGCGGGGAGCTGCTGGACCTGGAGGCGTCCGGGGCGCTGCACCCGTCGGTGGACCCGGTCGAGTTCGGCAGTGGAGATCTGCGCCCGCTACCGCGGCCTGTGGGACGAGCTGACCCGCACCTCCGTCTACCCGGCCGGCAAGCACCATTACATAGAACGCCGGATCCGCCGCCTGAACGACCTCGGCTTCGACGTCGCCGAGATGCAGATCGAGCACGCCTCGAACGGCGACACGGTCACCTTCGTGCCCAAGGTCGTCGACGCGGGCCACCACCAGCGGCAGCTGCTGCGTCTGACCGGCCTCGATGCCGAGGAGAACCAGGCCCGGCGGCTGCTGAACGACCTGGAGAGCTGGATGGCGACCCAGGACGACTACGCTCCGGGCGACCCCCTGGGGGCCCGCCCGGAGGTGCTGGCCCACCGCTGGGTGCGGGAGGTGTTCCGGCCGACCGTGCGGGCGTACCGCCGAACTGCGCGGTTCCATGGACCCGGCGGAGATCTACCACCAGCTCCTCGAACACCGCTGGTACCTGTCCGAGCGGGCCCAGCACGACATCGGCATCGACACGGCGGTCGAGGACTACATCAGGAACATCCTCCCCAAGGCCCGCAAGACGCTCCAGCCGACCGCGGAATGAGCCGCACCCGCACTCACGCGTGCGGGACCACGGCGACCGGGCAATCCGCGTGGTGCAGCACCCCGTGCGCCACCGAGCCGATGCGGGCACCGACGGCCGTACGGTGGGCCCGCCGCCCGACGACCATCAGCTGGGCCTCCGGCCACGACAGCAGCACCTGGCCGGCGCTGCCCATCTCCACGTGCTCCTCCACCGGCACGTCGGGGAAACGCTCCCGCCACGGCCGCATGGCGGCGGCCAGGGCCCTCTTCTCGTACGGCTCCAGTCCCCCGGCCTCGTCGAGGAGCTTCAGCGAGCCGGGGCTGTAGGCGAAGACGGGCGGCAGGGTCCAGGCCCGTACGACCCGGACGGTCGCCCCGCGCGCGGCCGCCGTCTCGAACGCGAATCGCAGCGCGTCGGCGCTGTCCTCCGGCTCGCCCTGCTGGCCCACGACGATCTCCCGCCCGGCGGCCTCGGCCGAGGGCTGCTCACCGGCGCGGACGAGCACGACGGGCCGGGTGGCCTCGGCGATGACCTGCTGGCCGACCGAGCCGAGCAGGAAGCCGACGATCGGCCCGTGCCCGCGCGAGCCGAGCACCAGCACCTCGGCACCGGCAGCGGCGGCGGCCAGGGTGTCGACGACCGGGCCCTCCACCACGTCGGTGGTCACCTCCAGGTCAGGGTGCCGTTCGGTGACGGTCCCGACGGCCTCGGTCACCGCGGTGTGCACCCACTGCGCCTGACTGTCCGCGTCGCCGGTGATCCCCGCTTCGAGCCCCTCGTGCGGCTGGAACCGCCAGGCGTGCACCACCCGGAGCGGCCGGTCGCGCCGCACCGCCTCACGGGCCGCCCAGGCGAGGGCCGCGAGGCTCTCCTGCGATCCGTCGATCCCTGCGGTGATCGGGCGTGTCATCCGGCTGCCTCCTCGTGAAAATGTCACTGCGACACTGATCAGTCTTCACTACCCTTCCGCATGACCTTGGAGTGGAACAGGTGATGGTGGACTCGGCGGATCCCGGAGGCCCTGGGCCGCTGGTGGGCCGAGGCACTGGGCTGGACGGTGGTGAACGACGCACCCGACGAGTTCGAGATCCGGCCCGCTCCGGACCGGCTGCCGGGGTTGCTCTTCACGACGGTGCCGGAGAGCAAGACCGTCAAGAACCGCCTGCACCTCGACTTCCGGCCCGACGACCAGGAGGCCGAGGTGGCACGTCTGCTGGCGCTCGGCGCGCGGCACGCCGATGTCGGGCAGGGCGAGCAGAGCTGGGTGACGCTCGCCGACCCGGAGGGCAACGAGTTCTGCGTGCTGGCGGCCCGCCGGAGCTGATCTCCGTATCGGAGCGCGCCGCGGCGATCGAACATACGATGGGCGGAGGTCGGCGCGGTGCCCGGGGCGCCGTGCCGTGAGTCGACCGCCCGGTGTGGGGGACGTATGGCACAGGCCGCCGATGCGGCGCGGACCGTCATCATGACCGTGGACGACGAGTCCGGGGGTCTCCCGGGCCGTGGCCCGTGATCTGAGGCGGCGGTACGGCGCGTCGTACCGGATCGTGCGCGCGGAGTCCGGCGAGTCCGCGCTCGACGCGCTGCGGGAGCTGAAACTGCGCGGCGATCTCGTGGCGGTGATCCTGGCCGACTACCGGATGCCGCAGATGAACGGCATCGAGTTCCTCGAACAGGCCCTGGACGTCTACCCGGGCGCCCGGCGGGTGTTGCTGACGGCGTACGCGGACACGAACGCGGCGATCGACGCGATCAACGTCGTCGACCTCGACCATTACCTGCTCAAGCCATGGGACCCGCCCGAGGAGAAGCTCTACCCGGTCCTGGACGATCTGCTGCAGGCGTGGCGGGCCGGCGACTACCGGCCCGTGCCGAGTACGAAGGTCGTCGGGCACCGCTGGTCGGCGCGCTCCTCGGACGTGCGGGAGTTTCTGGCCCGCAATCAAGTGCCGTACCGCTGGTACTCCTCCGACGAGCCGGAGGGGCGGCGGCTGCTGGCCGCGGCCGGTGCGGACGGGATGCGGCTGCCGGTGGTGATCACGCCGGACGGGACGCCGCTGATCGAGCCGGAGGCCGTCGACCTCGCGGCCCAGGTCGGGCTGGCGACGACCCCGACGGCCGACTTCTACGACCTGGTCGTGATCGGCGGCGGACCGGCCGGACTCGGCGCGGCGGTCTACGGCGCCTCCGAAGGCCTGCGGACCGTGCTGGTGGAGCGCTCGGCCACCGGCGGGCAGGCCGGGCAGAGCTCCCGGATCGAGAACTACCTCGGCTTCCCCGACGGCGTGTCGGGAGCCCAGCTCACCGACCGGGCCCGGCGGCAGGCGGCGAAGTTCGGCGCGGAGATCCTCACCGCGCGCGAGGTGACGGCGCTGGAGGTCAACGGCGCCGCCCGGATCGTACGGTTCTCGGACGGCTCGGCGGTCGCCGCGCACAGTGTGATCCTGGCGACCGGCGTGTCCTACCGGCAGTTGTCGGCGCCCGGCTGCGACGACCTGACCGGATGCGGCGTCTACTACGGGTCCGCCTGACAGACGGCCCCCGCTGCCAGGGACAGGACGTGTACGTCGTCGGCGGCGCCAACTCCGGCGGGGCAGGCGGCGATGTACCTGTCGACGGGGCGCCAAGTCGGTGACGCTGCTGGTGCGCGGCGAGTCGCTGGCGGCATCGATGTCGCACTACCTGATCCAGCAGATCGAGGAGTCCCCCAACATCCGGGTGCGCGCCCGCACGGTCGTCGAGGAAGCACACGGCGACGGCCACCTGGAGCGGCTGACGCTGCGGGACGTGGACACCGGCAAGACCGAGCAGGTCGACGCGCAGTGGGTGTTCGTGTTCATCGGCGCGGCCCCGCGCACCGACTGGCTCGACGGCACGGTGCTGCGGGACGAGCGCGGGTTCATCCTCGCCGGGCCCGACCTGACCGCCGACGGCCGCCCGCCCGGGGACTGGGAGCTGGACCGGCCGCCGTACCACCTGGAGACCAATGTGCCCGGCGTGTTCGTGGCGGGCGACGCCCGCTCCGAGTCGGCCAAGAGGGTCGCGTCCGCCGTCGGAGAGGGAGCCATGGCCGTGATGCTCGTCCACCGTTATCTGGAGCAGTCGTGAGCGGGCAGCCCGCGCCGTGCAGCCCGCAGGAGATCGGCTCGCTGTTCCTGTTCGAGAAGCTCACGCCCGAGCAGCTGGGGCGCTGTGCAGCGAGGGGCGGTGGAGAAGTTCGAGCCCCGGCCCGTCTACACCGAGGGACGACCCCGCCACCTGCTTCTACGTGCTGCTGGAGGGCACGGTCGTGCTGTACCGCCGGGTCGGCGGCGATGACGTGGAGGTGACCCGGACCTCCCAGCGCGGGGTGTACGCGGGGTCCATGCAGGCGTATCTGGGCGACCGGGTGCCGCAGGTCTACAACAACTCCATGCGCGTCACCGAGCCGACGCGGTTCTTCGTGCTGCCCGCCGACACGTTCGCGGGCATCATGCAGGACTGGTTCCCGATGGCTGTGCATCTGCTGGAGGGGCTCTTCTTCGGTGCGAAGAACGCCCAGCGGGCCATCGGGCAGCGCGAACGGCTGCTGGCGCTCGGCTCGCTGTCCGCCGGCCTCACCCACGAGCTCAACAACCCCGCGGCGGCGGCCGTACGGGCGACCGCGACGCTGCGGGAGCGGGTGGGCAAGATGCGGCACAAGCTGGCGATCATCGCACAGGGCTCGTACTCCCCGAGGTCATGGCGAACCTCATCGACATCCAGGAACGCACCGCCGAGCGCGTCGCCAAGGCCCCCACGCTGAGTCCGCTGGAGGCCTCCGACCGGGAGGACGCGCTCACCGACTGGCTCGACGACCACGGCATCCCGGACGGCTGGCGGATCGCGCCCGTCTTCGTCCAGGCCGGTCTCGACGAGGACTGGCTGGACCAGGTCGCGGCGGCGGTGGACGAGGAGCTCCTGCCGAGCGCGATCGGGTGGCTCAACTACACCGTCGAGACCGAGCTGCTGATGGACGAGATCAACGACTCGACCACCCGCATCTCGCATCTCGTCGATGCGGCCAAGCAGTACTCCAGCTCGACCGGCGCCCTTCCGACACGCCGATGTGCACGAACTCCTCGACAGCACGCTGCTGATGCTGTCGGGCAAGATCGGCCGGCGGATCAAGGTCGTCAAGGAGTACGACCGGACGCTGCCGGGGATCCCGGCGTACCCCGCGGAGCTCAACCAGGTGTGGACGAACCTGGTCGACAACGCGGTCTCGGCGATGAACAGCGCGGGCGGGGACGGGACGCTGACCGTGCGGACGGCCCGGGACCACGACCGGCTGCTGGTGGAGTTCCGGGACACGGGCGTCGGCATCCCGGCGGAGGACCGGGGGCGGATCTTCGATCCGTTCTTCACGACGAAGCCGGTGGGTGAGGGGACGGGGCTCGGGCTCGACATCTCCTGGCGGATCGTGGTCAACAAGCATCACGGGACGATCCAGGTGGAGTCGGAGCCGGGGGACACGCGGTTCCAGGTGCTGCTTCCGCTGACAGCGGTCGAGGAGGAGTCGGCATGAGTGGTGAGAACGGGATCAACGGGGTCGACCCGGGTGCTGCGCCGAGCGGCAGCGGGTGCGCGGAGTGCGAGGCGGCCGGCGGGTGGTGGTTCCACCTGCGGCGGTGTGCGCAGTGCGGGCACGTGGGGTGTTGTGACAGTTCGCCCGCGCAGCACGCGACGGCTCATTTCAGGGAGTCGGGGCATCCGTTGGTGCAGAGCTTCGAGCCGGGTGAGGTCTGGTACTGGGACTACTCGACGAACGAGTTGTACGAGTCCGGGCCGGAGCTGGCCGGGCCGGTGAGTCATCCTGTGGATCAGCCGGTGCTGGGGCCTGCGGGGCGGGTGCCGGATGATTGGGCCCGGGTGTTGCGGGCCTAGGAGCTCGGGAGCTTCTGTTTGGTGGCGGCTGCGGGTTGTCGGGGGTTGATCGCGCACCCCGCGCCCCTGAAAAAGAAGGTTGGTCCTGTGCCGCAGGCTTCATCTGTCACGCCAGTTGTCGGGCGGGATTCCGAACTCGCCCGGCTCTCAGGCGTGCTGGAGCGTGCGCGTGGGGGTGAGGCGCGGGCCGTGTTGGTCGCCGGGGACGCCGGGGTCGGTAAGACCCGGCTGCTGGATGAGTCGGGGACGGGCTGCCGATTCAGGCATGACCGTGGTCGTCGGACACTGCGTGGATCTCGGTGATGTGGGGCTGCCGTATCTGCCGTTCACCGAGATCCTGGGCGTGCTCGCAGCCGACGAGCGGTTCGCTTCCGCCTTGGCCGCTCATCCGGTGGTCGAGCGGCTGCTGGGGGCCGGGACCGATTCCGCGCGGGACGTCGACGGGCGGTTGCGGCTGTTCGAGGGGATGGCGGGGCTGCTGGCCGAGGTGGCGGACACCGCCCCACTGCTGCTCGTGCTGGAGGATCTGCACTGGGCCGACCAGTCGTCGCGGGACCTGCTGCGTTTTCTGCTCGCCCGGGGTGTTCTGCGGCACCGGCTGGCGGTGTTCGCCTCGTACCGGGCGGACGACCTGCACCGTCGCCACCCGCTGCGGCCGCTGCTGGCGGAGCTGATACGGCTGCCCGCCGTGGAGCGGCTGGAGCTGCGGCCGCTGGGCGATTCCGATGTGGCCAGGCTGGTGCGTCACCTCGAGCGGCGTCCGCTGGCGGACGCCACGGTGCGGCGGATCGTGGAGCGGGCCGAGGGGAACGCCTTCTACGCGGAGGAGTTGCTCGCGGCGACGGACACGGAGTCCGGCGGGGTGCCCAGCGGGCTGGCGGAGGTGCTGCTGATCCGCTTCGAGCAGCTGTCCGACACCGCGCAGCAGGTGCTGCGGACCGCGGCCGTCGCCGGGCGCCGGGTCGAGCACGAGCTGCTGCGGCAGGCCGTCGGGCTGCCCGAGGAGGAGCTGGAGTCGGCGCTGCGGGAGGCGGTGGGGCGGCAGTTGCTCGTCGCCGGGGACGGCGACACGTACTCGTTCCGGCACGCCCTCGCCCGTGAGGCCGTCTACGCCGATCTGCTCCCCGGGGAGCGGGCGCGGCTGCACGGCGCGTTCGCCCGGCTGCTCGCCGCGCAGGGCCGGGCCGCGGAGAGCGCCGCCGAGCGTGCCCACCACTACCGGGAGAGCCACGACCTCGCCGAGGCGCTTTCCGCCTCCCTGGAGGCCGCCGATCACGCCCAGCGGGTCGGTGCGCCTGCCGAGGAGCACCGGCATCTGGAAGCGGCCCTCGATCTGTGGCCGGCGGTGGGTGCCGAGGCGGGGCTCAAGGGCGGGGGCGTGGACCGGGTGACGCTGACGTTGCGGGCCTCGGCGGCGGCCGCGCACGCCGGGGAGGTGCACCGGGCGGTCTCCCTCTCGCGGTCGGCGCTGGCGGAGCTCGGCCAGGACGCCGACTCCGAGCTCGCCGCCCGGGTCCGCTACACCCACGCCGGGAACCTGCTGAGCGTGGACAGCCTGGCAGCGGCGTTCGCCTACAGCAGCGAGGCCCTGGCGATGATCCCCGAGGATCCTCCGTCGCCCACGTGGGTGTGGGCGGCGTCCACGCATGCCATGGCCGCACGCCACGTCGGGGAGAGCGAGACCGCGCTGTGGGTCGCCCGGCGGGCCCTGCGCGTGGCCGAGGAGCTGCGGGTGACCGACGCCCAGGCGGACCTGCTGATCTCCCTGGCCGTCTTCGACGGAGACGGGCGGCGCGGCCCCGAGGGCCGGGAGCGGCTGCTGAAGGCCCGGGAGCTGGCCCGGAGTTCGGGCAACGCGGCCGTGGAGCTGCGTGCTCTGTTCAACCTGGCCATGGGCTATTACGAGTTGGGTGCGCTGGCGGAGTGCGTGCCCTGGCTGACGGAGGGTCTGGACCGGGCGCGGCGCGCCGGGCTGCTGTCGTCCCCGTATCCGCTGGAGATGCGGTACCTGCGGCTGCTGGTGCTGCAGGTGCTGGGCCGCTGGGACGAATGCGTGCGGGCGGCGGCGGCCGATGCCGAGGTGCTGCCGGCCGCCGGCGGGTACACGGTCGGTCCCGCGCTGTACGTCGCCCTGGCCCGGGGCGACTTGACGGCCGCCGACCGGGCGCGTGCCCTGCTGGAGGGGCCCTTCGACTGGATGGCCACCCTGGTCGCGGGCATCGTGCTCACCGACGCCGCGGCGCTGCGCCGTGATCCCGAGGACGCGGTGCGGTGGACGCGGTCCACGGTCGCGGCCCTCACCGACGAGTCGGGGAAGCGTCCGGACGTCACGGTCCGGCTCGCCGCCCTGGCACTGTCCGCGGTGGCCGACGAGGCCGCCGGGCTGCGGTCGGCCGGTGACGAGGCCGGGGCCCGGCGCTGGACGGACACCGCGGCCGAACTGGTGGAACTGGCGCGGCCCACCGCGGCCCGCGGCGAGAACGGCACCCCGCAGGGGCCGGAGGGGCAGGCGTGGCTGGCCCGCGCGGAGGCGGAGTGGCTGCGGGCCGTCTCGGGGCCGGACGCCGCCGCCTGGTCGGCGGTGGTGACGGCGTTCGGCTACGGCGACGTCCACGAGCAGGCGCGCTGCCGGCTGCGGTACGCCGAGGCCCTGCTGGCGGCCGGGCGTCGTGAGGAGGCGGCGGCCGAGGCCCGCGAGGTCCGCGAGAGCGCCGATCACCTCGGCGCCACGCCGCTGCGGGAGCGGGTGGAGGCCCTGGCCCGGCGCGGCCGTCTGGCGGAGGCCCCGGACGTCGACGAGCGCGCCGGTGTGCTGACCGCACGCGAGCAGGAGGTGCTGCGGCTGCTCGCGCTCGGCCGCAGCAACCGGCAGATCGGCGAGGAGCTGTTCATCAGCGGCAAGACGGCGAGCGTCCACGTCTCCAACATCCTGGCCAAGCTGGGCGCGTCGAGCCGGGGCGAGGCGGTGGCGATCGCCTACCGGGAGGGTCTGATCACGCCGGAGCCGTCGGCGTCCGGCTGACTGCCGGCCCTTCGGTACGGGCCGCTGCGTATCCCTGGCCCGGGCTACGGGCTCCCGCAGTCGAGGCTCTCCAGGTCGACGGCGTCGGCCATCGCCTGCATTCCCTTGTCGTTGGGGTGCAGGTGGTCGCCGCCGTCGAAGGCGGGGAGGATCCGCTCGGGGTCGTCGGGGCTGCGCAGGACGCGGTCGAAATCGGTGACCGCGTCGAACTCGCCGCTGGTGCGGAGGAAGGTGTTGACCTCCCGGCGCACGGCTTCCCCGGCGGGGTCCCATTCCGGCCAGCCCTTGTAGGGGGCGATCGTGGCGACGGCGACGCATTTCCCGGCCGCGTGCACCCGGTCGGCCAGCCTGCGGTATCCGGCGATGAGCTGGTCGGCCGTGGCTCCGGGCTCGGCCTTGATGTCGTTGACGCCCTGGAAGAGGAACACCGTGCGCAGGCCCGGCAGTGCGAGCACGTCCCGCGACAGGCGGTTCAGGGCGCTCTGTCCGGGGCCGTCGGCGAGGACCTTGTTGCCGGCGATGCCCGCGTTGGCGACTCCCTCGATGCTCGTCGTGGGGGACGCGCGCAGCCGGCGGGCGAGGTGGTCCGGCCAGCGGCGGTCGAAATCGGTCGTGGAATGCCAGCCGTCGGTGATCGAGTCGCCGAGGGCGGCCACGGCGCCCGCCGCGGGCCGGGGCCGCACGGTGACGGCGTCGAGGTAGAACCAGGAGCCGGTCCGCTGCGCCCAGTTGGCGCCGCTCTCCTCCGCGGTGTGGTCGCCGTCGGTGGTGTACGACGTCTGCATCGCCATCCAGTGCCCGGTGAGCACGCCGCCCGCCCGGGGCACGTAGAGGCTGACGACGAGCGCGCTCGCGGCGGGGACGCTGACGGGCAGCGGGTCGCTGTAGACGATGCCGCCGGCGGGGACCGTGACGGAGCGGGCGCCGCCGAAGGTCAGGCGCCGGTTGCTGCCCGGAACGAGTGCGGCTCCGTCGCGCTGGAGACCCGCGTGGACGCTGCCGAACGTCACCGGCTGGTCCCCGAAGGCGTTGGACAGCCGCACCCTGAGGCCGGTGCCGCCGACGCTGGTGCGCACGACCAGCCGGTAGCCGCGGCCGTCGACCGCCGCGCCGACGCGGCCGGCGGAGGAGGCCCAGGTGACCACGTCGTCCCCGTTCCCCGTCGGGGCGCCGGCCGGCGGGGCCGGCCCGTTCCCCTGGGGTGCCCCACCGGAACCACAGCCCAGTGCGAGGCACAAGGAGAGGGCGGCCGGGGCGGTGCGGCCGCGGGGGCGTGCGGTGCGGGGCATCGTGGGCAATCCTTCGGCAGGTGTGCACGGTCGGACGGTGTCAGGGGCGGGTTCCCGCAGTGTCGCGGAGCCACCGGGAGCTGGGCACTGCGTGCCGTCCCGGCGTACGACACGGTAGTGGTGCGGCCTGCAACTCTGTGCGGGGTGCCGAGGCCGTGTCGATCCGGAAGTTCTCGGCCGGGTTTCGAGGTGGCCGCGGGCGGACGCCGGCTTCGCGGCCGTGGATCCGGGCCGATGTGGGAACCCTCGCGTCGCCACGGCCGTTGTCGGGGCATCGGCGCCCCCGTGGGGAGGCCGGTACGACCGACAGCAGGGGGGCGTGATGCACGAGTTGGTCCCCGGTGGCAATCTGCCGCTTCCGGACGGGGCGGTGACGGTCCGGGTCCCCGGCCCGTTCGACGTGTCCGCGCTCGTCACGGACGACGGCGGGAAAGTGCGGGGCGACGGCGACTTCGTCTTCTACAACCAGCCGGCCGCGCCGGGAGCGGCGCTGCGGGGCGACGCGCTCACCGTGGATCCGGCGAGGCTGCGCACCGGCGCCACGCGGGTGACCGTCGCCGTGAGTGCCGCCGAGGCCGGAACCGCCCTCGGCCGCCTGCCCTCCCCCACGCTGCACGTCGCCGACGCGGCAGGCCGCCCACTCGCCCGGTTCACCCCGCCGCGCCCCCGGCAGGAGACCGTGCTGCTGCTCGCGGAGCTCTACCGGCGCGGCGAACGCTGGAAGCTGCGCGCCCTGGGCCAGGGGTACGCCGACGGACTGGCGGGACTCGCCCGGGACTTCGGCGTCGACGTCGTGGACGACACGCCCGCGCCGGCCCCGGCGACGGCCGGTGCGCCGCGGACGCGGCCTGCCTCCGTACAGCCCGCCCCCGACCCGGACGGCTTCGCCGCCCTGGTCAACCCCGTCCGTACCGCCGCCGGTTCACCACCGGTCTCGCTCGACCCGCGGCTCGTGTCCGCGGCGCGGGCCCACGCCGCCGCCATGGCCGCGTCCGGACGCCTCGGCGTCGAGAGCCGGGACGGTGTGTCCGTCTACCAGCGGGCCGTCGGCGCCGGGTACGTGTACCTCACCGTCGGCGAGCACCTGGTGTCCGGCCCGCGCACCACCGCCGAGTTCGTGGCGTACTGCCTGCGCACGGACGGCCCCAGCCGCACCCTGCACGACCCCGCGTTCACCCACGCCGGAGTGGCCCACGTCCACGACGGCCCCACCGGCGACACCTACTGGACCGCGCTCTGGGCCAGGCCCCTCACGCCGGACGGGCTGGCCGGCGTGGCGGCGGCCGTCACGGATCTCACCAACCGGGAGCGCACCCGGGCCGGGCTGCCGCCCCTGGCCGCCGATCCCCTGCTCACCGCCGCCGCCCAGGCGCACAGCGCGGACATGGTGGCCCGCGACTTCTACGCGCACACCGCGCCCGGCGGCAGCCAACCATGGGACCGGGCCGCCGCCGCGGGCTCCACCCGGCGTTCCATCGGCGAGAACATAGCCTGCGGCCAGCGCTCCCCCGCCGAGGTGGTCGAGGGCTGGATGAACAGCCCCGGCCACCGGGCCAACATCCTCAAGCCCGGGTTCACACACCTCGGGGTCGGCTTCGCGGGCGGCGGCCGCGCCGGCACGTACTGGACGCAGCTCTTCGGCGGCTGACACCGCGCCCCCGCGCGCCCTGCCCGTCGCTCGCCCCGATCTTGGCGGAGGGCAACGCTCCGGGTGAGGATGCGCCTATGAAGGGTGACCTCTTTTCCAGCAGGCACATGGCACAGCCGGCCGTCGCACCGGGCATGACGGTCGAGAACGCCAAGTGCCTCCGCTACACGGTGAACGGCGAGATGCTCGCCCGGCAGGGCGCCATGATCGCCTACCGCGGCAATCTCCAGTTCGAGCGCAAGGGCCAGGGCGTGGGCGGCATGCTCAAGCGCGCCGTCACCGGGGAGGGACTGCCGCTGATGGCGGTGCGGGGGCAGGGTGAGGCCTGGTTCGCCCACGAAGCGCAGAACTGCTTCGTCGTCGACGTCGAACCCGGCGACGAGTTCACGGTCAACGGCCGCAACGTCCTGTGCTTCGACGCCACGTTGTCCTACCGCATCGCGACCGTGAAAGGCGCAGGCATGACCGGGGGCGGCCTGTTCAACAGCGTCTTCACCGGGCACGGCGCACTGGGCCTGGTGTGCGAGGGCAATCCGCTGGTCATCCCGGTCTCGCCGCAGTATCCGGTGTACGTCGACACCGACGCGATCGTCGGTTGGACGGCGGGTCTCCAGACCTCGCTGCACCGCTCCCAGTCCATCGGCTCGATGCTGCGCGGCGGTTCCGGCGAGGCCGTGCAACTGATGCTCCAGGGCGAGGGATACGTCGTGGTGCGGCCGAGCGAGGCGACTCCGCAGAAGGCCGGCCAGCACTGAGCATGGGGAACCCCCACGGTGATCTGCGCCTCACAAGCAACCCCGTCCGTGCGGTCGACGTCTTGATCCACAACAGGTGATGCCCTGGCCCTTGCGGCCAGGGCAGGTTTCCACCCTTCTATACACGCTATGTATACGCTCTGTGTATACATAGCGTGTATACGGACCGAAAGGCATCGATGTACGGCAAGGCATTCGCCCCGGAGTACCAGGGCGCGCTCACCACCCTGTCCGTCAACTCCTCCCTGACCGACGTCCTGGCCGCCGGCACCGAGCAGTTGAGGGCGGCCGAGCGCGCCGGGAAGCCCGGGGAGGCGGCGCGTTCCGGACTCGCGGTGGCCGAGGCGCACCGCCGGCTGGGCCGGGTCGAGGACGCGGACCGGGCCTGGAAGGCGAGTTACCGGGCCGCCCGTCAGGCCTCGGACGTGCCGGCGATGGCCTGGGCGCTGTGGAGCGGCGGCACGCTGGCCCGGCAGCGCGGGGCGTTCCGGCTGGCCCGCCGGCTGCTCCAGCTCGCGGCGGACCTGGGCGAACGGGGCGGGGACATCGTGGTGCGCGGCTACTCACTGGCGGGCCTGGCCGAGACCGGCCGCATCCAGGGCGACTACGAGGCCGTCGGCCGGCTGCACGAGCAGTTGCTCGCCGAGGCCCGGCGGCGCGGGGAGGCGCGGCACACGGTGTGGGCGCTGGAGGGCATCGCGCAGATGCACCGCAACACCGGCGACTACGACACCGCGTACGCCCTGTTCGAGGAGTCCGCCGAGATCGCCGCGCGCGCCGACGACCGGCGCGGTCATGCCTGGGCGTTGCGCGGTATGGCCGACGTCGTGTCGGTGCGTGACGGGGACACCGAGCGGGCCCTGGCGCTGCTGAGCGAGGCGGAGGCGACGTGCCGTGCGATGCGGCTGTCCAGCGCACTGGCCTACAACCACAAGATGCGCGGCAACGTCCTGTACCGGGCCGGGCGTTACGCCGAGGCGCGCGCCCTGTACGAGCAGGCCCTGGCGGAGTTCCGCGAGATGAGCGAGCCGCGCGGGGAGGCGCTGTCCCGGCTGGGCCTCGCCAAGTCCCTGGCCCGGCTGGGCCGCGACCGCGCCGAGACGGCGGCCGAACTGGCCGAGCTGGCCGGCGCGCTGGAGCGGATCGGCCTCCAGCACGCCCGCAAGATGGTGGCGCACGCGTACGACGAACTCGGTATACCGGATGCCGGGGTCGCCGAGGCCAGGCCGGCGGAGGTGACCCGGTGACGGTGTCCTCCACGGCGGTGGAGGCGGCACGGCAGGACGCGGTCCCGCACGACGAACGGCAGCATGACGCGGTCGGCCCCAACCCCCCGGCCGACCCCCACCGGATCCTCCACCGCTGCCGCACCCTCGTACGCCCCGCCCTCGCCGAAGCCGTCGGCCGGCTGCACCCCTGGGTCGGCGAGATGGCCGCGTACTCCTTCGGCTGGTGCGAGGTGGGCGGTGCCCCGGCCGTCACCCCGGGCGGCAAGGGTGTACGGCAGGCGCTCGCCGTGCTCGGCGCCGAGGCGGCCGGTGCGTCCGGGCGGGACGGGGTGGCCGCGGCCGTCGCGGTGGAGCTGGTGCACGCCTTCTCCCTGCTGCACGACGACATCATGGACGGCGACGCGGACCGGCGTCGTCGCCCGGCCGTGTGGAAGGCCTACGGCACGGGCCCCGCGGTCCTCGCGGGCGACGCCCTGTTCGCACTCGCCGTCGAGACCCTGGCCGAGCAGCCCGGCGGAGCAGCGGCCGTGCGGACGCTCTCCGTCGCACTGGGTGACCTGGTGCGCGGGCAGGCCGACGACCTGCTGTTCGCCGACCGCCCCTGGACGGGGGCGGAGCGGGTCCGGCCGGACGAGTACCGGGCCATGGCGGAGCACAAGACGGGCTCGCTGCTGGGCTGCGCGGCCGCGCTGGGCGCCGTGCTCGGCGGTGCCACCCCCGAGACGGCCGCCGCGCTCGACCGGGCCGGCCGGCATCTCGGGATCGCCTTCCAGATCGTCGACGACGTGCTGGGCATCTGGGGCGATCCGCGGGTCACCGGCAAACCCGTCCACGGCGATCTGCGGGAGCGGAAGAAGACGCTCCCGGTGCTGGTCGCGCTCGGTTCCCCGCAGGGCGGCCGACTCGCCGCGCTCCTGGAGGCGGGCGACGATCCCGGTGCGGCGGCGGAGCTGATCGAGCGGGCGGGCGGCCGTGCGGCGGCCATGACGGAGGCCCGGCGCCACGTCGCCGCCGTCGAGACGGCGCTCGCCGGGGTGCCGCTGGAGGCGACGGCCCGCCGTGAACTGCGTTCACTGCTCGGCTTCCTGGTACGGCGCGACGTCTGAGCCGACCGCCCCCGGATAATCCGTCGCCGAATTCATCGGAGGGGTACCGAGTTCAGCCGTTGGACTCCTCCGCATTTACCGTCGGTTACCAGCAGGCCAGCCGGGGATTCGGGAATCCGCGGGCCGCGGGGGCTAATTCTCCGCACCCGCGGCGCCGCCCCGGCGGCCTCGGGGCGGCCGAGGTGAGCCGCACCTGAGCCCGCGAAAGACCGTTTCTCTCGCACACGTGACCCCCTCTTTTGAATAAAAGACAAGAATGGAGGCGGAGTTGCGATCCAGTTGAACGCAGCACGACCCATCCCCCGTACTTCTGGAAAAGGTGAAAGCCAGGTTTCCAGCGAGGGATGGCCATGGGCAGGGCGCACGTCTCCACACACCAGTTGGTCGGCGGCCGGTACCGGCTGCTCGAGATCATCCAGCGCGAGACCAACCGCATCTGCTGGTACGCCGAGGACCTCGGGGCCGGCGAGGTCTCCCGCCCGTGTCTCGTCACGCAGATCGGGCTTCCGGACGACGCGTACGAGACCGAGCGGCGGGCCGCCGGCCGCCTGCTGCGCACGTCCGAACGCATGGCGCTGCTGTGCCCCGGCCGGATCGCCACCGTCGTCGACGCCGCCGAGGAGGCCGGCACCCTGTGGACCGTCAACGAGTGGATCGACGGCACCCCGCTCGGCGAACTCCTTTCGGAACAGGGCACGTTCAACTGCGTGCGGGCCGCCCGTGTCGGTCTGGAGCTGCTCGACGTGCTGGACGCCGCGCACGCCGAGGGCATCACGCACGGCGAGCTCAGCCCCGGCCAGGTGTTCGTACGCGAGGACCATTCGGTGGTCGTCACCGGCTACGGCCTGGTCGGCGCGACCCTCGCGCCCCGGCTCACGGCACCCGCGTTCGCCTCTCCGGAACAGGCCCGCGACGAGCACATCGGGCCCGCGGCCGATCTGTGGGCGCTCGGCGCGATCCTCTACACGATGGTCGAGGGCCGCCCGCCCTTCCGGGACCGGGGCCGACCGGAGAACACCCTGAAGGGCGTGGACCGGCTGCCGCTGCGCACGCCGGTGCGCGCCGGGCCGCTCACCCAGGTCGTGCAGGGGCTGCTCCGCAAGGACGCGCGGGAGCGGCTGACCCGCCCGGTGGTCCGGGAGGCGCTGACCCGGGCGCTCAGCGAGGACCCGGAGGCGGCCTTCGGCGTCGGTGCCCGTGCCGCGGCTGCGCGGCGCGTACGCCACGATGCGGCCGGGGGGTCCGGCGTGGAGCAGACGGACCATGGTCGCCGGGACCTCCCTGGCCGTGATCACCGTCGCGGTCGCCGTGCTCGCCGTCACCCAGGGGCTGCCCGGCAGCGACACGGGCAGCGACGTGGCGGACTCCCTGGCCCGGCCACCGGCCTCCGCCGCCTCACCGGGCGAGGGAACCGGCGGCAGCGGCCCCGCGCCGTCCGAGCCGCCCGGCACGTCCGGCTCCCCCTCCCCCACGCCCTCTCCGTCGTCCCCCGATCCCAAGCCCACCCCCACCCCTACGCCCACGCCGTCCGCCCCGGGCACGGGCCTGCCGCCCGGTTTCCGGACCTACAAGGCGCCGGAGGGCTTCTCCGTCGCGCTCCCCGCGGGCTGGGAGCCGCTGGACACCGATCGCCAGGGCGATCTGCGGTACCGCGTGACCTTCGGTGCCGCCGGTGACGACCGCACGCTGGCCATCACCTACAGCAAACGCGTGGGCCCGGATCCCGTGGCCGTGTGGCGGGACGAAGTCGAACCCAACCTGGAGCAGTCGGGCGACTACCGGCGCATCGGCGAGATCCGCGCCACGACGTACCAGGGGCGCGAGGCCGCCGACATGGAGTGGACGGCGGACGTCGACGGCACCCGGGTGCACACCTTCGGCCGGGGCTTCCTGCTGGGTGAGGGCCGGAGCTTCTCGCTGCGCTGGACGACCCCGGACGCCGACTGGGAGGACAAGGCGAACCAGGAGGCGTTGCGGGCCTTCCTGAAGACGTTCCGGCCGGGCTCAGGCTGAGCCGCGCGGGGCGCGCAGGGAGGTGAGCCGGCCGCCGCCCAGGGGCTGCGTGCGCCAGCTCGCGGTGAGCGTACGGTCCGCGAGGGAACAAGTCAGCGCCAGGCGGTGCGGAGTTTCCAGGAACACCACCTCCACGGCCAGCGTGCCGGAGTCCGTCCAGCCGCCGCTCACCGCGGTCGGGAGCGGCTTCTCCGCCACCGTCCAGCCCTCTGCTCCGATCGGCAGGTCCAGCCGCTTCTCGCCCTCGGTGAGCCGCAGCGTCCAGCCGTCCGCGTCCGGTACCAGCCCGACCGACAGAGCGGGAGCGTCCTTCCCGGAGGTCCTGAACTCGGTGGCCGCCCATTCCTCCGCCCGTTCCGGCGGCGCCGGCCGGCCCGGGGCGGGCGGCAGCGCGAGCCCGGCGAGGCGCTCCCGCAGGGCCTCGTC
>KE354337.1 GCA_000415505.1 Streptomyces afghaniensis 772 | reverse complement strand
TGGGCGACCAGGTCCAGCGGCCCGCCCGCGGCGGGCGCCACGACGGGCAGGCCGCTGGCCATGGCCTCCTGCACCGTCTGGCAGAAGGTCTCGAAGGGACCCGTGTGCACGAAGGCGTCCAGCGAGGCGAAGACCCGGGCCAGATCGTCGCCGGTACGGCGGCCGAGGAAGACCGCGCCGGGCAGCGCCTGCTCCAGGCCGGGCCGGCTCGGGCCGTCGCCGACGATCACGACCCGGACGCCCTCCAGGCCGCAGGCCCCGGCGAGGAGTTCGACCTGCTTCTCGGGGGCGAGCCGGCCGACGTAGCCGACGATCAGCTCGCCGTTCGGGGCGAGTTCGCGGCGCAGGGCCTCGTCCCGGCGGTCGGGCCGGAAACGTTCGGTGTCGACGCCGCGCGGCCACAGCGCGACCCGGGGCACACCGTGCGTCTCCAGGTCGCGCAGGGCCGCGCTGGACGGGGCGAGGGTGAGGTCGGCGGCGCCGTGCACGGAGCGGATCCGCCGCCAGGCGGCGGCTTCTCCGGCACCCATGTACGTACGGGCGTATCCGGCCAGGTCGGTCTGGTAGACGGCGACGGCGGGGATGCCGAGGCGGGCGGCGACGGCCATGCCGCGCACGCCGAGGACGAAGGGGCTGGCGAGGTGGACGACATCGGCACGGTGCTCGATGAGGGTGGCGGCCAGGCGGCGGCTGGGGAGGGCGACGCGGACCTGGGGGTAGCCGGGGAGCGGGAGGGAGGGGACGTGGACGACGGGGCACGGCGCGTCGGCGTCGGGCTTGTTCCCGGGCGCGGGGGCCGGGGCGACGACGACGGGGGCGTGACCGCGATCGACGAGGTGCCGGGCGGTCTGGAGCGCGCAGTGGGCCACGCCGTTCACATCGGGGGGAAAGGATTCGGTCACGATGACGACACGCATAGGGGTGTTCTCGCCGTGCCGGACGTGGCCGCGTCAACGTGGATCTTTCCGGACGAGGAACGTCCTATGAGCGTTCTGAGGCGCACCCGCGCAGGTCAGGCAGCGTCCATACGCTCCTGACCCGCGAGTCACCCCTCGTTCACCCAGGCGGCCTTATTCCGCCCTGGCGCCCTTGCGCAAAGGGGGTCACACGCTCACGCAGAGGGGGTCACACAGCGGTCTCCTCGGGACCGATCCTGCTGCGTACGGCCGTCTGGACCTCGGCCTCCTCGGCCGGGTCGGCCGCGAGCCGGCGCAGTCGCTCGACGACACGGGCGTCTCCGGTCTCGGCGTGCCGGGCGGCGATCTCCCGGGTGGTCTCCTCGCAGTCCCACAGGCACTCGACGGCGAAGCCGGTGGCGAAGGAGGGGTCGGTGGCGGCGAGGGCGCGGGCGGCCCGGCCACGCAGATGGGAGGAGGCGGTCTCGCGGTAGATGTGGCGGAGCACGGGTGCGGCGCAGGCGATGCCGAGCCGTCCGGTGCCGTCGACCAGGGTCCACAGGGTCGGTGCGTCGGGGCCGTCGCCCCGTACGGCTTCGCGTAGCGCCGCGAGGACCAGGTCGCGGTCCTGCGCCCCGCCCCGGCAGGCGAGGACGCGTCCGGCGGCGGCGCCCAGCGCGTCGGGCCGCCGGGCCCAGCCGCGCGCCTGGTCCAGGGCGGCGAGCGAGCGCATGCGTTCGAAGGCGGCGACGGCTGCGTCCACGACGACCGTCGAGCCGGTGGCCACGGCGCCCTCGATCAGACCGAGGACGTCGGGATCGTTGCTGTCGGCGAGGTAGCGCAGGGCGGTGCACCGGGCTCCGTCGCCGCCGTCCTTCGCCGCCTGGATGATCTCGGCCCGGTCCTCGGGGCCCGCCACTGCGGTGAGACAGCGGGCGGCCGGGACATGGAGCGCGGCGCCTCGTTCGAGGCCTTGCTGGGCCCATTCGAAGACGGCCTGCACACTCCACCCGGGGCGGGGGCCGGTCGGCCGCATCTGCCGCTGCCAGCGGTCGAAACAGCCCGTCTCGTGGGCGGCACGCACGCGTGTGGCGATGGATTCGCGGGGGTCCTCGGCCCACAGCCGCCACGGCCGTGGTTCGAAGGCGTCACGGACGGTCGTGGCCAGCTCGGCGTCGCCCTCCGGATCGGCCGGGAACCGCGCGAGGACGGGAGCGGCGAGGGCGCGCAGGCCCGCGTCGTCGTCCCTGAGGGCCAGTTCGTCGAGGGCCCAGGCCCAGTTGGAGCCGTGGGCGGCGTACCTGCGCAGCAGTTCGAGCGCGTCCCGCCTGCCGTAGGAGGCGAGGTGCCCGAGGACGGCGAGGGTGAGCCCGGTGCGGGACTCGTCGGCGTCGAGGACGTCCTCGGCGCCGAAGAGGTGGGCCTCGATCTCGTCGAGCTCGCCGTTCAGGTCGAGGTAGAGGCGGGCGTAGTAGAGGGAGCGGTTCTCCACCTGCCAGTCGTGGCGGGGATCGCGCAGCACGCACTGGTTCAACGCCGCGAGCGCCTCGGGGCGCGGGGCGGTGAGCGCGTGCAGCGTGCCGTCGCCGCGGCCCCGCTGGAGCAGGCCGAGCAGCGTACCGCTGGGCGCTATGACCGGATCGAACATGGGAAACAGCCTCACATCAAGCGTCGACGCAACCGGGGACGTGTACTACCTGGCCGCGCGACAACACGTCGGAGTGCCCGCCGTTTCCTGCTTGCTGTAGACCATCTTCCTCTGCCTCTCGTCGGTGGCCCTTGCGGACCGCTTCACGGCCCGCGCGGTGCGGCAACATCTGCCCAACCATCACGTCCGTGAACCACGTCGTCATGATGACTCGGCACTTCCGTCTGCCGCGACCGAAATTTCGGCGGCCCCGTCCCGCCTCCCCCGTTTTCGTTGTCGTTCCAGGTCAGACTGGCCGGCTCAGCGCTCGCCGAACAGTTCGAGCAATTCCGTCCGGCCGAACATCCGGGCGGTGTCGACCGCCGAGGGGGTGCCGGCGGACGGGTCGGCGCCGCCCTCCAGGAGGGCCTTGATGACGTCCGTCTCGCCCTTGAAGACCGCTCCCGCGAGCGGGGTCTGGCCTCGGTCGTTCACCCGGTCGGCCTCGGCTCCGCGGGCGAGCAGCGCGCGTACCGCCTCGGAGTGGCCGTGGTAGGCGGCGAGCATCACGAGCGAGTCACCGCGGTCGTTGGTGAGGTTGGCCGGAACGCCCGCGTCGACGTACGCCACGAGTGCCTCCGTCTGTCCCCGCCGGGCCAGATCGAAGATCTTGGTCGCCAGCTCCACGACCTCGGGGTCGGGGACTTCGGTCATCGGCCGGACCGCCTCTCACATCACACGTCTGTCGGGTGCGTACGCCTGCGACCGGTGCAGCCGTACGAGTGAATCGCCAGGGTACTGGCTCGCGCGGCACATGACCCGATGTGCCCGAGGTAAAGATCACCACAGACCTGGCCGTGCGCAAGAGCCCAGCGCGACCGAGCCGGGGACCACTCCGTCAGCCAGGGGAAATGGTACGCATTTCACCCAGTTGCACCTTTTATCGTATGGATACATCCTGTGAGCCTGGAAGTACTCATGGTGACTGTCCCCGCGAACCAGGAGACCTCAAATGATCCTCTCCATCTCAGGCGTGGTCCTGCTCGGCATCGTCGTCTTCATCTTCTTCCGCAAGGACGGCCTGAAGGCCTCGCATGCGGTGGTCACGATGCTGTTCGGCTTCTATCGTGGCGAGCACGGCCATCCGCCCGAGCAT